>JAIPKF010000006.1 GCA_021733705.1 Chthoniobacterales bacterium | reverse complement strand
ATGGATACTGCGTCAGCTTCGAATTGCTCCTCGGGCAGTATGAAACATACAGCCGTCGTCGCAATCCATCACCCTCCTTGTCTGCATCAGGATTCGCGGCGCCTCGCGACGAACCAGTATGAAATATGCGGGCTAAAGGCAGTCTCCACCGCGGTCTCCCGACCGCCGGTGGTGTCATCATAAGGATTCACGGCGCCTCGCGATGAACCAGTATGAAATATACGGACTAAATCATTGCCGTCTAAAAGAAATTTATTTTAGACGGCAATGATTTAGTATCAATTATCTGGGTTCATCTCCCGTTACTCATGATAAAGAAATCTAAAAAAAACGTCCCATTATTTGCTAAATGCAATCAACAGTTGAAACCAGGCAGCAAATGTAAGGCCCGATTGCTGATTTCTGAAAGCGAGCGTGGTGCTGATATGTTTTATGCCACAAGATTCCGAGCCCCTGATGCTTTTATCTATTTGGAGTGTGGAGACAAAAAAACTCTTTTGCTCCATGACCTTGAGTTAGATCGGGCCCGTCGTGAAGCCTCTGTCGATGAGGTGATTTCTTGGAGTGCTGTTGCTAAAGAAGTAGAACATGAACTCCAACATCAACCCAGTGACGTAGAAGTCATAGCTGCATTTATTAAAAAAAAGGGAGCGATTCATCTTGTGGTTCCTGCTTCCTTTTCCTTTGCTCTGGGACGTTCACTGGAGGCATTAGGTTTTTTCTTAGAAACGCAAGAGGG
This sequence comes from Chthoniobacterales bacterium, assembly GCA_021733705.1. GTDB lineage: Bacteria > Verrucomicrobiota > Verrucomicrobiia > Chthoniobacterales > UBA6821 > CAIWMF01. The sequence goes on along the minus strand of JAIPKF010000006.1, from coordinate 21,457 downwards.
GCTCTTTTTTCCAGAAAGAGCACTCAAAAAATCTCAAGAAATAAAATACCTCAATCAGGCTGCACAAATTACTGAGATAGGAATGGAACGAGCTATTGAAATTCTTAAGAGGAGTCAAATTGGAAAAAAAAACGAATTGAGATGGAGCGGAAAGTTACTGACCTCAGAACGATTACGCCAAGAAGTCGAAATAGCCATCTACCAAGCAGGAGGTATTACTGCTGGAGACTCCATTATTGCTGGTGGATTACAAGCATGTGATCCTCATGAACGTGGTCATGGGAACCTTTATGCACATCAACTCATTATTCTCGATCTTTTTCCGCGTGATTCAAAAAGTGGTTATTATGGAGATCTCACGCGCACGGTGGTTCGTGGGACAGCCTCTCTTGCACAACAGCAGCTCTGGGAGGTATGTTTGAGGGGGCAAGAACTAGCATTAAAAAAAATAAAGCCTCATGCCTCTGGTAAAAAAATTCATGAAGCAGTGCAGCATTTTTTTATTCAACAAGGATATCCTACTGAACAAAAAGAGGGTCGCTGGAGTGGTTTTTTTCACGGAACTGGTCATGGCCTTGGATTGGAACTTCATGAAGAACCGCGTTTTGGAAAAGCCATATTAAGACCTGGGCATGTTTTTACTATCGAGCCCGGTCTCTATATTCCAGGCCTAGGTGGAGTCCGACATGAAGATGTGATTACTGTAACTTCTTCGGGGTATCAATTATTGAGCCACTTTCCAAAGATGTTAGAAGTGTGACGTATTCGATCGAACTCTTTTTATTGTAAGGTAACTTTAAGCGCACTCACCTGATTCCAACGATAAGCATTGGCAATGGCATTTGTAATGACTTTCTTAGCTTTAAAGACAGCTTCAGGAAGGGAGTCTCCTTGAGCTAAGTAAGCAGTAATCGCCGCAGCATAAGTACATCCAGTGCCATGGGTCTCTACATCTCGTAAAAAAGGAGCTGAAAAAGAATGTTCTGTTCCATCTTGAAGAAGTAATAGATCTGTGGCTGTTTCTATGTTGAGATGCCCTCCTTTTAGGAGAAGAGATCTCTTTGTCTTTGCAAGCAGTTCTTGTCCGACACTTTTCATTTCATGAAGCGATTCCGGCCTTTTTATAGCAGAGGAAAGAAAATATAATTCATCAAGATTAGGCGTAATGAGAGTGGATAATGGGAAGAGTCTTTCACGATAGGCCTCTACAGCATCAGGTTCAAGCAACGTATCGCCGCTGCTCGCAATCATGACTGGATCTACGACAAGAGGTGGAAGCTGAGGAATCGATTCAAGAACATCCGCAATAGCATTGACAATAGCCTGTGAAAAAAGCATTCCAGTTTTGACTGCTGAGATAGAAAACGTTTCAAATAAAATCGCTATTTGATCCCGAACGATATCTGGATTGACTGATTGGATGGAGATAACTTGGCCTGGAACTTCAGCTACAACACATGTAACTGCCGTCAAACCGTAACACCCCAAAGATGTAAATGTTTTTAGATCAGCTTGAATCCCCGCTCCTGAAGAACAGTCAGAACCAGCAATTGTCAGAACGATAGGAGTGTGATTAGACATAAAAAAAGGTAGAAAAAGAAATTAAGAGGTCTTATCTCTCGCTCCTTCGAACTAAAAGCAGGTAAATTAAATTACCTAACACTGCTACGAAGGCAGCGACATAGGTCCATGCTGCGGCATTGAGGACATCATGAACGCCTGTTATTTCAAGAGGTGATTGTACTATTCCCATTTTTTTAAGAATCACCTTAGCGCGTGAAGAGGCGTCAAACTCGACCGGTAATGTAATTAATTGAAATAGCATCAGTACGGCATAACAGGCGATCCCGAGGGTGATGAGATGAGCCATATGAAAAAGAAAGCCTCCTAAAATCACAAACGGTAGGATCTGAGAAGAAAATTGAGTAGCTGGCACAAGCCCCAAGCGCAACTTCAGCGGAGCATAACTCTCTTTGTCTTGCAGTGCATGACCGCATTCGTGTGCAGCAACACCCACAGCAGCAATCGAGTTTCCAGAAAATATTGCTGAAGAGAGATGCAATGTTTTATCAGTAGGATTGTAATGATCTCCCATCATACTATCGGTCTCCATGATTTTTACGTCATGAATTCCAGAAGCGCTTAAAATCTGCTGTGCTGCTTCAGCGCCTGTAAGACGACTGCTTATCGTGATTTTTTCGTAACGTTTTAATGTGGATGAAACACGAAATTGGGCCCAAAGACCGAGAATGAGTGGAATACCAATAAGGAATAAATAAGCGGACATATTCATAATGTATGCAGGGTAGCACTTTTTAAAAGGATTCCAATCATCAATTATCGGCCTTAACCCGCACATTTCATACCGATCACCTACGGAAGCCGGGAAGCCAGATGGATGCTGCGTCAGCTTCGAATTGCTCCTCGGGCAGTATGAAACATACAGCCGTCGTCGGAATCCATCACCTTCCTTGTCACCATCAGGATTTGCCGCGCCTCGCGACGAACCAGTATGAAATATGCGGGTTAATCAAGTGCATTTCTTCAACAACATCGGAAGGAGATTTTTTTAAAAAGATATTGAGAGGGAATTGATCGTTCGGGATTTTCTTTTTCCAAGTCCATTTTTAGATTATGATTTCACGCTATGAGAAAAGCAGCATTGATCTTAGGAGTTATATTTGTAGTGGTGACCTCAGTTATTTTTTGGAAATTACGCCGTTCTGGTCCAATGATGGCTGCCGAGCTTCTTCCAAAGAACACAATGGCCCTTATGGAAGCTCCTGATCTTCCCTCAACAGTCACCCATTGGAAAGAATCAGAGATTTGTAAATTCGTTTTAGAGCCAGAAATTCAAATGTTTCTACGACGTCCTCTAGATCGATTGTATGAAAAGAGTGGTCTGTTTAGTAACACAATGACCCCTAAAATGGCTGTAGATCTTCTTCGCAAAATTCGCCCAGGTCGCTTCTTTGCTGCCCTTGAACCTGGAGAAAAAGATCTTTGCTGGATTGCTGGGTGTCAATTCTTTGGAAATAAGAGCTCCGTGGAAGAAGGAATTGAGTCGCTCATACAACGTTTTGATGCTTCCAAGAGCAACCTCAATGAGGACGTTCTAAAAGCGGAGGAACATGATGGCGAAATCATCAAAAAAAGAACAACCTCTTCTTCAATTTTCTACACAGCGATTCATAGTAATTGGTGTTTCGTGAGCAATGACCTTAAGGCACTTCAAAGAACACTTGATCTCTGTTCTAGCCGAAGTACAAGTCAAGAGTCCCTCTTAAATTCGGAGCTCTACCAAAAAAATCGCCAACATCTCTTTCCGCAGAGTGATTTTTTTTGTTATGTAAGCGAGCATACAGCACTCGAAAAAATTCCCTACATCTCCTTGTTGGTGCAGGAAGAGCCGCTTGTATCATTAGCAAAAGCAACAGGAGCCTCCTTGCGCTTTACTCAAGAGGGAATGGAAGAGAAAATATTTTTTAGTGGTGATTTCAATATTGAAGAACACCTATCCCATCAAGGCCTCAAGATTACTAAGCCGACCACACTTGGTTTTATTGATCGACTCACGAACTGGAAACAAATCGCAGAAAATCTAAAAAATAATCCTTCGCTTCCTAGCAACCTTAATGCTTTTTTAGAGTCGAGAGATCTCAATCTCATTTCATTGGCAACTCTATTAAAACCAGAGATGCTCCTGACGCTCGATTGGAATACTGGGAGCACCTTTCCAATATTTCTAATAACAGCTCCAGAAGTCGATTCTGAGAGGATTGCAAACTGGTTAGATCAAACGGCTCCTCAATTAGGAGCTTCTCTTCAAGCCTCGGATCAAAATGATCTTTTAATGTTTTCTATGCCCCATGTAGCTCCAACCATGGAGCCTTCTTTTGCTTCTGCTAATGGATCATTTTTTATTTCTACGAATCCTTCTGCTATCAAGGAAATAAGTAACCGTAGCGCTTCAGCTCCAACATTAGAGGCAACACCTGATTTTTCAAAAATTAAGGCACTCTATGAGGAGGCCAATGAGTCTTTTTTCTATTTTGTTTCTAAAGAAATTGTGGAGCGTGTTTATACTTTAGCACGACCAAGTCTCCTTGTAGGAAGTTCTTTTTTTCCTCAAGCAAGGGCCTTTATTGATTTTTCACGGCTTCCCTCGACGGCAATCATGACAAAACATCTTACTCCTAGTGTCATTTCACAAAGCCACTATGAAGATGGATTTCTGATTCAATCTTGTGGACCACTGAGCGCTACTCCTCTTTTCTTATTGGGAAGAGTTTTATATCAATCCTTCGTGACTAAAAAAGGGAGTCTCACTTCAAATTCTCAATAAGAGCTCAACGCTGCATCTATCTGGCTTCGCGGCCTCCTCGTCACGATCAGTATGAAATATCCTGGTTAGCCCTATCTACCAAACAAATCATAATGAGAAATTATTCTTAGGAAGCAATCATGTTATGGTCAGGATATCTTATCGCGATCAACGTTCTCTTTTTTTTATAATAATATTCATTATTGGGTTGCCATTGATTACTGCTCAAGAGATTCCATCTTCAAGAATCAACGAAATAGACTCTCTTCTTAAGAGTGCCAATCTTGATTCAGCTTCGGGAGAAGGAATTGGATCAGGACCAAACCCACAGCGTTTTGTCTCCCCTTATAATGTTATAGCGAACATGCCTCATAACATTAAAGAATTTAAATATGCTTCCGGAAACTGGGTCGGCTATCGTGATTTTCTAGATCATCATGGAGTTGAATTTTCAGTGACCTACACCTCTGGTATTGCTGGAAATCCTGTTGGTGGAAAAATCCCAGGAGGATTGAGGTATGCAGATAACATTGCTTTGGGATGCCTTATTGAAACGGAGAAACTTTTTGGGTGGTATGGTGGTTATTTCATGATAAGCGCACTCCAACGTGATGGAAACAGTCTCTCAAGAGAAAATATTAAAAATCAATTTACGGTCCAGCAGGTTTATGGAGGTCAGACATTTCATTGGTATGAACTTTCGTATCAGCAAGATTTTTGGAATAAACATACAAGTATTAAAATCGGTCGTATCGCTGCAGGAGATGATTTCGCTGTCTCACCCCTCTACTGGCTCTACATGAATAATGGAATTGATGGATGTCCACAGTCCATTCCTGTTAATAGCAGATTTTCAACATATCCTAATACTGTCTGGGGAAGCAGGCTAAAAATAGAACTCCCTTCTGATATGGTTGCTCGTTGTGGTGTTTATCAAGTAGTGCCGAGAAATTCTGTGCATGGACTCAATTGGAATTTTTATCCCCATGATGGAGTAATGCTGCTTGGTCAATACAGCTGGAATCCTGAGTTTTTTAAACAAACCTCATTGCTCCAATCTAAAGAAAACAACAAATCTCTATCTACGGGATTCAAAGGCCACTACTGGATGGGAGGCTACTATTCAAGCACAGAATATCCCCAATTTAATAATGCTAATAAAACTCCGAATACATACGGCTTCTACTGGCATGCAGATCAGACAGTCTATCGACCAAGCAGACTCACGGAAGAAGGCTTAGCTCTATGGTCTGTTTACACACTTTCCCCTCAACAAAATATTTCACTCATGCCTTTTCAAGTGAACGGGGGAGCTATTTATGCAGGGCTTGTTCCTGGACGTCCTAATGATAAGACGATAGCAGGTGTTGCTTATGGAAATTATAGCACTAATTTTTCAGCCTTGAGCCAGCAAACAGGACGTGGAACTCGTGACTACGAGCTTGTGTATGAAGTTGGTTATCGTATTTCCTTAACACAATTTGCCTACATTCAGCCCGATGTTCAATGGGTTATTCATCCTGCTGGTTCAAGCACAACACCGAATGCACTGGTCTTAGGTGCCCAAATTGGAGTTGTCTTTTAGAAAATCTCAAAAAAATATCCATAGTCAAATTACTTTGAAATTACAAAAAATCACTGCATTCTTGGTGGATCCGTATGAAATAGGGGTACTCCATCGATGATTTCTTCTCTGAGACTTTACCCGGATATTTCATGCCGATCTACTACGAAAGCCACGAAGCCAGGGTGGATGCTTCGTTGATCTCGAAGTCTTCCTCGGGCAGTATGAAACATACAGCCGTCGTCGCAATCCATCATCTTCATTGACTCGCTTGCTCCCGCTCGTCTCGCTCTTTCAGGGCTGCCTAAAGGCAGTCTCCACCGCGGTCTCCCGACCGCCGGTGGTGTCTGCATCAGGATTCGCGGCGCCTCGCAACGAACCAGTATGAAATATGCGGGTTTACTTATTTTTTAAATGGGATGACTTGTGGCTTGATCGTTAAGATAAAATCGCTAGACTCGCATTCTTCAGTTATTTAACCCGGAGATTTCATACCGATGACCTGCGGAGGTCGGCATAAAATATCCGGGTCAAGGAGTATGGCTAGGTAGCTCAGTCGGTAGAGCAGAGGACTGAAAATCCTCGTGTCGGGGGTTCGATTCCCTCCCTAGCCACAGCTGCTTAAAAACAGAGGCATGATGATTTTTTATCGAAGTCATGCTGCAAGACATTGAGCTTTTCTGACTTCCTCGGACCACTGGTAGCAAACTAGTAGTTTGAAATGAGATAAAACTTACGTGATATTTTGAAGAAAAAGCTCTGCTCTTATCGCCTAGTATTATCAAGCTCTGCACAGCGCCTCATGACACTTCAGTATGAAATATGTGGGCTAATTAGAAAGTAAAGATGTCTTACGCCCGTATTCTCATAGATCGTACTGAAGGAACAGAGCTTGATTATGCTATTCCAGGTGCATTGCAAAATCGTGTGGAGGTAGGAGCACGTGTGCGCGTTCCTTTGCGAAAATCGATAGTGATGGGAGTGGTGCTCTCATTGCAAGAAACAGTGACCTTTCCGAAGGTCAAATCGATCCTAGAGGTGATCGATTACCGTGCTCTGCATAATGACGGTGAACAAGAATCTATCACTATGAAGATGCCAGAGGAGCGACCACTACTCTCCCCTATGATTATGAAACTTGCATACTGGATGGCAGACTATTACTGCACCTCCCTTGATGCTGTTTTACGCTCGTTGGTGCCGACCACCATTCGCAATAATTCTCTTGCGGAAAAAAAAGTAAAGATGGTTTCTTTACTCAAAATACCTTCTCCAAAATTTCTCGAAGCTCTTGCTGTGCGTGCTCCTAGAAAAAAAGCACTACTCGAACTTATACTTTCCTCTAGTTCGAAAATGAGTGCTACGGAACTCCTCAAACAAACTCAAGCAACGAGGAGTTCTTTGCATGCTTTGGTGAATGAAGGTTGGATTCTTTTAAAGGAAGAATCGGTTTTGCGTGATCCTTTTTCTAATGAAGAATTATTACCTCATCCTATTCCTAAGCTCAATGAAGATCAAAACCAGGCAGTGGCTCTTATTCATGAAGAGCTACTGCGGGTAGCGACATTAGAAAAAAAATCAGAATCTGTCATTTCACTCCCTTTTTTACTTCACGGAGTTACAGGAAGTGGAAAAACAGAAGTCTACTTAAGAGCGATGGAAAAAGCATTAGCACTTGGGAAAACAGTTCTTATTTTAGTTCCTGAAATAGCACTTACCCCTCAGACGGTAGAGCGTTTTCGATCACGCCTTGAGCAGACTCAAGAAAAAAAAATGATTGCAGTCTTGCATAGTCATCTCTCGGAGGGAGAACGTCATGATGAGTGGTTGCGTCTGCATCGAGGTGAGGCACGGATTGTCATTGGAGCAAGAAGTGCTATTTTTGCTCCATTACGAGATTTAGGTCTCATCATTGTTGATGAAGAACATGAGACCAGTTACAAACAAGAGGAGACCCCTCGCTATCATGCACGTGACGTTGCTGTCATGCGTGCCCGCTATGAGGGAGCTGTTCTTGTGCTGGGTAGTGCTACTCCCTCCGTGGAAAGCATGAACAATGTGCACTCTAGAAAATATCGTCTCCTAGAACTTCATAAACGTGCAGATCATCAACGTATGCCACTGGTGCGTGTCATCGACATGCGATTACAAGGAAAGCAAAAGGGAGCGGATGCTATTCTCTCTCACTTATTGCGCCTAGCAATTGCAGAGCGATTAGAGCGTTCAGAGCAGGTGATTCTTTTTCTCAATCGTCGTGGTTTTTCCAGTTCTCTTTTGTGTCCTCAATGTGGTGCTCCCTGCTCTTGTCCTAACTGTAGCCTTTCACTCACATTTCATCGAGCTGCTCAGCGGCTTGTTTGTCATCTTTGTGGTCATAGAGAAAAGCCACCTGCACACTGTTCTAGCTGTCATGAACCTGGAATTTTATATTTGGGAGTGGGAACACAACGGGTCGAAGCAGCAGTTCAGCAAGCCTTTCCAGAGGCACGTTGTTTCCGTATGGATGCTGATAGCATGCAACGTAAAGGATCTTATCAAGAAATCTTCCATCGCTTTCGAAAAAAACAGATCGATATTCTCATTGGGACACAGATGATTGCCAAGGGGCTCGATTTTCCTAATGTCACTTTGGTCGGCATCATAAATGCAGATACAAGTCTTCATGCTCCTGACTTTCGTGCTGGTGAGAGAACGTTTCAACTACTCACTCAAGTTGCTGGACGTGCTGGACGTGGAGATCGTGAAGGAGAGGTGATTGTTCAAACATACACCCCGGAGAGTCCCTCTATTCAATTTGCCAGGCACCACGACTATGGTGGGTTTTTTGAGCAAGAGATCATCTTCCGTCGTCAATTTGGATACCCGCCTTTTCAAAAAATGATTTTGATTCATCTCAGGGGAGTCAGTCAGGAACAAGTCGCCTTGCATAGTGCTGTTTTAAGAAAAAATCTAAGTCTTATCCTCCCAGATTCTATTAAGGTTGGAGAAGCAGTTCCGGCATCGCTGGAACGAGCACATGGACAATATCGCTTTCATATCGCCCTGCACGGACCATGTTCTAAAGCTATTAAAACAATGATCTGCAAGGTTATTTTAACTTATAAACTTCCTTCAGGAGTGGTGATAACCATTGATGTTGACCCTCAATCCCTCCTATAGCTATTCATCAAAAGAAAATAAGAGATCTTCTGAAACGCTGTTTTCTTCATCAAGATGAGGATGAATAGATGAATGGGCGTTATTATCTTTATCGACAATCTGTCGTTCGATAGATGAGTAGAGGGCGTAGTGACGGGGATATTCTTCGATGAACTTCCTCATGCGGTTTGAAAGAACAGTTGTTTTTCCTGATTTTTTTAAAAGAGTTTCGTTCTCCTCCTCCAAGGGTGCATCATCACTATTGGAAAAAGCAACGTCAGGGGACGAAGTTCTTTTAGATAAAAACTCCTCATGCCTGAGCTTTAGATAAGGTATCAACGTAAGAGTGAATGTTGAAGTGAAGTCATCAATGGGACAAGGATCGGGTGAAACAGGTGAGGTGGTTCTAGAAGGCTCGAGTAATGCCAAATTTTTAGTGGTGCTATCAGTGCCCTTAGAACACCTTATCGTTTTTTCATGAGAACAGTCATGAAAGAGTTGTCCCATTTTTAAATCACTATTGAGATAGAGTTTTTCTGCTTGATCACAATCCTTAGCAAGTTGATCCCAAGCTTGCTCTGAATTTTTTTCCAATGCACTATCACGGGAAGAAAAGAGATTTTGAATAGCTTCACAATAATCCACAATCTGTTCCCAGTGGGTGACATTTTTTGTTTCCTCTTGATAATAGAGCTCTCTCTCAGTGATCGATTGAGTAGAATGTTTATCAAAGGATTCCTGGAACTTTTGAAAATCAGCTTTGTTCTCCAGGATGGCTCTATGATGGTCTAGAAGAGGGACTGATTCCTCATAGCAGCACATCCAATCTGTGGCACTATATGTTTTAGATGCCCTTCTCAGAAGCCTATTAAAATTTTCGCTGGCTGCTAGAAATTGAGGATTTGATAATTTTGAAGAATGAAAGCTGACTGATTCCTTAGAATAATTATCCCATGAGGAGGATAAAGTAATATTATTTATGATTCCTGATGAGTGTCGAGAACTAGAGAGCCCTTGCTCCCTACCACTTGACCAGGTTAACCCGGATATTTCATCCCGATCACCTACGGAAGCCGGGAAGCCAGATGGATGCTGCGTTGATCTCGAAGTCTTCCTCGGGCAGTATGTACTCATACAGCCGTCGTCAGACTTCATCGCTCGCCTTACCCCATCAGCCTTCGCGGCCTCCTCGTCACGATCAGTATGAAATATCCAGGTTAAATCTGATGATGCGACGTACTGGTAAGAAAATGGAGTTAGATTTTCTTGATCCTGGAGCGATGGTGTTTTAGAGAGGTTAGATTTTATAAAAAAATCATCCTGAACTAACTCTCCTCTTTCTTGCGGAGCAATTTTTTTATGAAGCAAACCATCCTGATCGGGTGAGTGCCGAGGACTAGAGAGCCTTTGAGCCCAATCGCTTCTTCTACAGGAGGAGCTAAACCACCATGCCCCAGTTGTCATAATTCCTATACTTATAATAACGATGCCTGCAATACGATCATCCGATAAGGAAGCTGTAGTTGTTTTCTCCTCTTCTTTACAATCATGTGATTCTTCTTTCTGGCTAATGGAAAAGTGAATCTGATTTGAATAAAGCGATGTATCTATTTCAGTGACCTCTTGGGCAGGGTTGGATTGAAGAAAACAATGGGCAGATAGAGAGTGAGAACAAAAATTATTTTTCCATGTGCAATAGTGTTCAGTACTTTTCCTGCTTAAAAATAATGTAGGATCTAAGCTTGATTGAACTTGATTCTGATAGTGATAATGCCCCGGCACTCCATAACGAAAAATTTCTTTAATTCCTGAATAGAGATCATCAGCGGAGGTCTCATTCGTAACGTCATTGAGAAAGAGTGTGTACGAAGTTATGTCAATGAATTGTAACTCAGAAAAAGAATCTTCAGAAAAAAGAAGTTGATTTATTGAGAAAAAAATAATTCCTAGAATCAGTGATTTTAGGCTGAAGCTTCGAAACAGGAATCGCATAAAAATATCTTATGAATTAAATTTTTTTACTAAAATACAAGCGCCAATTTCTTAAATGATGCAGTTTTTGATAATGCACATGATAAAAAACCAATTTGACTCTAAAAATGATCTCGACTAGTCTCGAAGGCCGCTTTCTAAAACAACCATCTACTTTATCACGTGCCTGAACAACTTACTTACGTACTCATTACCCACAGAGCCCTGTATAAGGCGCGCACAGGTAATATTCTCTCTCGTCTCCTTTCTTTATCTGGATTAGATCTTATAGGGGCGCGGATGTTTTCTCCCAGCACGAAACTGTGTGCGGCCCTTGCTGATAATTTCAGTAGTCAAGAGCTAACGAGCACCTTCCTCCGAGGTTCCCTTTCGCAAGAAGGAAATCAGATGCTTTGCTTGCTCCTTCGAGGAGAGGGGGCCGTTACGATAGTAAGCAATATCGTTGGTGATGATGAACGGATGGATGGTCGCGGAGAGACATTACGTGATACTTATGGAGAACATGTTTTGCTTCACGAAGAAGAGGGTGAAGAACCTGGAATGTACTATTTTGAACCAGCAGTCATCGCTCCTAATTCCAAACAAGGAGCTTCTCAAGGGCTTGCTATTTTAGCAGAATTTTCCGAGAGCGATGGAGGTATCCTCGATATCTCCACCCAGTTTCCTGCAGAAGCCAAAATAGAAAAAACGCTTGTACTCATCAAGCCAGACAATTTTGATTTTCCAAATAGGCGTCCCGGTGCAGTCATTGATCTCTTAGCACACACAGGACTTGCTCTTGTAGGGGTCAAAATTCAACAAATGAGCGTGGCTCAAGCAAAGGATTTTTATGGCCCCGTACTTGAAGTTTTAGAAGCAAAACTACCTGATGGACGAATACATTGGGAGTCGATTATTGCTTTTATGTCTGGAGCACGTCCCTCCGAGCTCTCAGAAAAAGCACAGGCACTACCTGGCAATCAGCGCTGTGCAGCACTTATTTATCAAGGCGAGGATGCTATTTCAAAAATAAGGAATGTGCTTGGTCCTACAGACCCATCCAAAGCACCTCATGGAACTATTCGTAAAGAATTTGGTAAAGATATTATGATGAATGGGGCTCATGCTTCGGACTCTACTGAAAGTTTTTTGAGAGAAACTGCTATTATCAATATCAATGAAAATAATTTCAAATCGATCATTCTCTCTCATCGCTAAACACAATTCACCTTAACCCCTTTTTTCTCTATGGAACTCGCTTCTCGCATTACTCATATTACTCCTTCACTCACTCTTTCTATTGATAGCAAAGCTAAAGCCTTACGAGCTCAAGGTGTTGATGTTTGCAGTTTTGCTGCCGGAGAACCTGACTTTGATACTCCTGAACATATTAAAGCAGCTGCGATTAAGGCTCTGGAGAATAATTTTACTCGCTATACTCCTGTTGCTGGAATTCCAGAATTACGTGAAGCAATTTCAAAAAAGTTTCTCTCAGAAAATCAGCTTGATTATCAACCTCAAGATATCATTGTAAGCAATGGTGGAAAGCAGAGTTGCTTCAATGCAATTTTGGCCTGCGTAGGTGAAGGAGATGAAGTTATTATTCCTGCTCCCTATTGGCTTAGTTATCCAGAAATGGTCCGTCTTGCGGGTGCAGAGCCAATTATTGTTCCAACAACTGCAGCTAACAATTGGAAGATCACTGCTGAGGATTTTGCCAATGCCATGTCGCCAAGGACTAAAATGATTATAATAAACTCTCCTGGTAATCCTACAGGCGCTGTCTACTCCAAGGAAGAACTTCGTGCCATTGCTGAAGTAGCTGCAGACGAAGAGATTTTAATACTCTCCGATGAAATTTATGAAAGCCTTATTTATGATGGTTTAAAACATGTGAGTATTGCCTCCGTGACTCCAGAAGCCCATGATTTGACTATTACTGTTAGTGGTTTTAGTAAGGCCTATGCTATGACTGGATGGCGTCTTGGTTACCTAGGAGCTCCTAAAAAGATAGCCCAAGCAATTGAAGCTCTTCAAAGTCATAGTAGCTCCAATGCTTGTTCTTTTGCTCAATATGGAGCAGTTGCAGCATTAAATAGCAGTCAACAGTGCGTTGCTGATATGCGTGAAGAGTTTAATATTCGTCGTGAATATATGTTTGAACGACTTTCAAAGATGCATCAGCTTTCAGTTATTAAACCGTCGGGTGCATTCTATATGTTGACTGATATTTCAAAATTAGGAATGTCTTCGATGAATTTTGCTGATCGTCTTTTAAGTAAATCTAATGTTGCCGTTATTCCAGGAATTGCTTTTGGTAATGATAAAACAATTCGTCTCAGCTATGCGACGAGCATAGATATTATTAAAGAGGGTCTTGATCGTTTAGAAAATTTTTGTAAGACGTTGTAATTACAAAAAAACAGAGTAAAGTTTTGGGCTTGAATTCATGAATCAAAACACCATGAATCAGTCCTTGGGTTCTTCCCTTTCTTTGTTTGTAATTCCAAGAAAAAAACGTGTTAATGCAGCGTTACGACAGGCATTGCCGTCGGTAAAGACAAAGCCAACAACCATCCATCGAGCAATACGGTACTCTCTTTTGGCAGGTGGTAAAAGACTTCGTCCCCTTTTGTGTCTGGCTGCCGCTGAAGCCTGTTCTTCGAAAGGAGATCCTCTGGAGGTGGCAATGCCAGTAGCATGTGCTTTAGAGTGTTTGCACACCTATTCCCTGATTCACGATGATCTTCCCTCGATGGATGATGATGATCTACGGAGAGGAAAGCCTACATGCCATCATGTTTTTGGTGAAGGAATAGCTATTTTAGCAGGTGATGCCTTACTCACATGGAGTTTCGAATTACTAACGAAAGTCAAGCCAACGAAACGTTATCCGTTACACGTTTTTTTTAAAGAGATGACTCATGCTGCAGGAAGTCAGCAATTGATTGCTGGTCAAGTAGCCGATCTGGAAGCAGAAGGAAAAAAATGCAATCGTGCAGATATTAGCTTTATTCATCAACGAAAAACAGCAGCACTCATCATACTTTCGTTACGACTTGGTGCGATGTCAGTGAATGCTACTTCTCAACAATTAAATGCATTAACATCTTTTGGAGCTGCTCTTGGACTCGCCTATCAAATTGTTGATGATATTTTGGATGAAACTCAACCACGTGAGCAACTCGGTAAAAGTTCAGGGAAAGACATTATTGCTCAAAAAGCTACTTATCCTTCAGTAATGGGTCTCTCAGCAGCACTGCACGAGGCTAAAAAACAGACAAATAAAGCGATGATGGCCTTAAAACCTTTTGGAAAGAAAGGTATCATGCTGGAGCTTTTTGCAAGAGAGCTTTTAGAGAGAACAAAATAAGTTTGCCTAGCCCGCATATTTCATACCGATCACCTGTGGAGACCGGGAAGCCAGCTGGATACTGTGTCAGCTTCGAATTGCTCCTCGGGCAGTATGAAACATACAGACGTCGTCGCCATCCATCACCTTCGTTGTTTTCATCAGGATTCGCGGCGCCTCGCGACGAAACAGTATGAAATATGCGTGCTAGAACTTATAGCCTAAGCTCCAGAAGATATTGTGACTGATGAGATCTTGATTCGCAGCGGCTGCATTGTAGAAGAAGGAGGTGTCCCAAAATTTAGTAAATTCCAAGGTAAAGCCTACTCCCGTGTAGAGAGTATCTCGAAGCGGAACGCTGCTCGTAGTGCCAAAGGAGGGACTACTTCCTAAAGTGCTATTAATAGTATAAGGATTTTCTAAAAACTGATGTTGCCAGCTTAGGGAGATCTGAGGAATGAGAAGAAGGCTTTTATTGAATTGCCAGTTATAGCCGAGATGGCCTCCTAGACTGAAGATCATGCTGCTTGTATTCCAGCCGGTTGCGGCAAGATTGAGGGACTGAGCGCCTGTTTCATTGAAGGGGGTGGCTCCAAAATATTGATATTGAAGGCTACTTAAAGGACCAAAGGTCAAGTTCCCTTTTCGTATGTCATAACCACTTGCCACCATTGTATTGAGTTCTCCTGCTCCTGGAGTCCCCATGGCTGTACGGTTAAGAGCATTACTTCCATTGCCAAAAGAGATCGTTCGATTTATCTGGTAGTTATCGTAGGCTCCTCCTGCAAGAGCATCAATAAAGAGCCCCCCACCATTCTCTTCTCCATAAGTGCCGAAGAGCCCAAAGTTGACTTGGTTGTCAATGAGGCTACTCCCACTATTTTGTCCTGTAAACTTGGTGTAAGCTCCTTGATAACCTGTATAGATACCGGAGGAGACTTGTTTGTTCCAGCGGTAGGAGAGACCTGTGGTCACTCCTCCACTCTCTGCATTGTAGGTGGAGATTGTGTTAGCATTATTGGCCTGGGCAAAGATACCATTACCATCGACAAACATCCCCCAATGATTATCTGGTCCTGGGCGAAGGATATCTTTCTGGCTCTCTGTATTCCCTTGGCCTTCGAGTAGAGGGGTCTTTTCTGCAAAACCACTCATATTAAAATTTCCTCCATACTCAGTGGCACTTGCAAGTCTTACTCCCCAGAGTCGTTGGATCAGTTCTTGGTTCTGAGCATTGTCGATATTGAAAGCAATGGTCGAGAGTGACTGGTAGAGCGTTGGCATGATCTGCTCAAAGGCTCCGGGATATTGTGCTGCTGTGAGTGAATCCAGATCGGTTGAAACAACAAGCTCGTCACCACGTGTTGCTGTTATAAAACTATCAAGAGCGGTAGCCACATGGAACTCATTTTGGTTCTGGGCTAGAAGTGTATAGCTTGTTGGGGCGATGGTGACTATGGCTTGTGGGTCTCCAATGATCTGAACTCGGCCACGACAATACGGCTCATCTATTTGAACGGTATCGAAGCTTCCTTTAATCGGTCCACTGGAATTTAAAAAGGTCAATCTTTCTCCATAGCTCAGGGAGCTTCCTAGAATAGGAGTGATTTCTAAGGTGCCGGCAAGAGTGACACTGCCATTAACTTGAAGTTGACCGTAGTTATTGGAACTTTCCACATTGATTTGGAGGGTACCACTCGAGCTTTGTGTGACGTTCCCATTGATGCTCAAGGTCCCTGTAGGATATCCAGGGGATAGAAGTCCATTATTGGTTAATGGGGCATTAAGAGTGCCAACTCCATTGAGACTCCCACTAGGAGTAATAGTCACACTGGAAGCGTTCAAGGTAGTATTAATCGTGCTATTAGTTGCAATAATCACGTTGGCATTGGTGGCTATATAGCAAGAGAGGTTCGTAGAGGTAAGATCAAAGGAATATCCTGAAATACCAGCAACACTAAAGCTGTTCGTTGTGAATCCAACTTGACTACCAAAACAGATCAATACGTTGGTATCATTTTCTAGAGAAGGGTTTAAGAAACTAAAGGTCCCTCCTTGGGAGCTGCTGTTAGTAATGACTCCGGTCACTGTGAGGATTTGGGATCCAGGACTCAGTTCCACAATACCACTACCCCCCCAGTTGAGCTCTGTAATAGTTAAACTTGTACCCAGAGAGAGGGTTGCAGTATTATAACTACTAGCTCCTCTTAAGTTCACAGCGCTTGTCCCAAGGGCGCTGGAGTTGGCAGCAGTTAGTTTTCCAGCACTAATAGTGGTGAATCCACCATATCTATTACTTCCTGTGAGGATAGTGGCTCCAGGGCCAATATGATTAAGAGTACCATCTCCTGAAATAATTGCTGTCTCCACATAAATCTCACTTGGAGCTGAGTCAAAGGCTAATGTACCACTATTAGTTAGTCTGATTATTCCTTGCGGTGGAGCTGCTCCTAGAGTCCTCCCATTTCCAATCTGAATCGTGCCAGTATCAATCACTGTCATTCCAGAAAATTGGCTAATATCTCCTGTTAACTCCGTAACTCCCAAACCGATTCGATTCATAAAACCAGTACCTGAATCAGCAATATTATTAGTGAATTGAGTCCTATCACTATGAAAAATATTCAAAGTTCCACCAATTGGGCTAATATAAATAATAGGAGTATCAAGAGTAATACCGGTATCATTTCCATATGGAGTCCCAATATTAAGAGCGTTATTAGTGGAGTTATTAGTGCCAATATAAATTCCTCCAGGAGCAATAACTTTTCCTTTATCAGCAATGGTGAGTGTATTATTACTCGATCCATTGGTGCCAACATAAACTGCACCACTATTACTCCAAAGGGATCCAGAGCCAGTTACAAGAACAGTGTTGTTAGAAGAGTTGGAAGAATAACCGATATATCCATTGGCATTTTGAACTACTCCTCCATTAGTAATTACCATACTATTACCCGATCCATCTAAGCCGACATAGAGATCACCACTATTACTCCAAAGGGATCCAGAGCCAGTCACAAGAACGGAGTTACTTAATGAGGAATTGGTGTAGCCAATAACACCATAATAATCCGAAACAAGTCCCCCATCAGAAATCACCATGGAAGCTCCACTATGATTATAACCGACAGCAAGCGAATTGGTAGAGTCAATAGAGCCAGTAATGGTGCTTGTGCCGCCATCAAAGATGCTGCCACCACTGTAAGTATTACTGCCAGTGATGTTGAGTGCTCCCGAACCAATCATACTAAGAGAACCCGATCCTGAAATATTTCCTGCTACGGTGTAGGTGTCACTTGAGGATGGATCAAAAACAAGAGAAGCATTATTTAAAATATCCCCCGCCACAGCTGACCCCCCTGAGGTCACACCATCGCCGAACTGAAGCACTCCATAATCGATCTTTGTGAAACCAGAGAATCCACTATTACTTCCGGTGAGGATAGTGGTTCCACTTCCAAGTTGCTGGATCACTCCATTACCTGAATCAGAAATAGTCGAGGAAATCGTATTCGTGTCGCTTTGATTAAAGTTGAGAGTTCCCCCTCCAGAGCCAAAATTGATGCTTGGAGTAGCAAGAGTGACATTAGTGTCCTTACCGCCAAAAGTTCCAATATTAAGAACATTATTGCTGGAATTAGTAGAGCTACCAATAAAAACTCCATTGCTTGCAGATACCATCCCTTCATCTGCAATGGTGAGGCTGTTGCCTGATCCATATAAACCAATGGTGAGAGTGTCACCATTACTCCAAGCCGAGCCAGAACCAGTTACAAGAACGGAGTTGTTAGAGGAATTTGAAGAACCCCAACCAATATAACTACTCCCTTTCGAAAAAACTTTTGCTCCATCAGAAATGGTCATGGAGTTGTTGTTATAATAACCAATTACTATTCCAAATGGACTATGACCATTTGTATTCACATAGAGGGTAGAATCGGAGCCTGTAATGATAGCTGCATTATTAGATCCTGTGTCGTTTCCAACCGAGAAATAATCACTAGTAGTACTACCAATGACATCAACACATCCTCCATTAGAAACAATTAAAGTATTGCTGCAGCCATCATATCCGATATTCAAACTCCCTGCATTGCTCCAAATTGAATTAGAATTAGCGATGCTCACTATGTTACTTGAAGCGCTATTGGAGTAACCTATCCAGCTAGATTTACTGGTCAGAGTTGCGCCTAATGTAACCTCCAGTTGATTGCTGCTGCCATTATAACCAACAATCAAGGTTCCATTATTATTCCAAGTAGCGTTGGGTTCAGTGATCCACACTAGGTTATTTGAAGAGCTATTGGAGTAACCAATCCAACCATTAGAATTGGCCACCCTTGCACCAGAGTAAACAACCATTGTGTTTTTACTTCCAGCATAGCCAATATAAATATCGTTGTTATTAGAGTAAAGTGTATTGGTATTGCCTACACTAAGAACATTTTCTGATGCAATGTTGCTATAGCCAATGTAGGTATTATCATAATTAGTAATACCATTTGTAAAATCTACTATATTTCCAGAGGTATTACTTCCAATGTAGCGATTAGTAGTCTGTGCGACTAAATGAGAAACAAGGGAAAAACTACTCATAATGATAAGTAGCACTAGAAGAGCTTGGTTTTTCTTCACTTTAAAATAGAAATTTTGGTTTTTTACATTTTGTATTTTTATAAAAACAAAATTAAGAGGAAAATTCGCACAACAGAATTAACTCGAATATTTCATACTGATCGTAATAGGGAAGTCGCGATGGTTGATAGGTCAAGTCAAAATACGATTCTAACGAAGCATCTATCTTGATTTCCGACTTTCGCATGTGATTGGTATGAAATATTCGGGTTAAGTGATTCTTTCTCTAAAAAAAGAGTGTATAAAGCTTATTCTATGAAAAACCATTATTTCTCTTTTTTCCTCTATCTTGGCGCAACATTTCTTTCTCTTCATGCAGCAAAAGAGGAATTAGCGATTAAGGAGAAAAAGATGGTCGGTTCTGGAGTTGCCTTGTTTATTCCTCAAGGATATGAGGTCTCAAAAAATCCCTCGTTAGCCTTTGAAAAGCCGTTGCATTTCTCTGGGCCAATTCCCAAAAATTGGAAGCTGGTTCCTCATTTTTTTCCAATGAAGGAGAAGACAGAGGTTTCCCTTGCAGTCCCATTTGGAGCTTCTCTCTATGGAACTGGAGAGGTTAAAGGGCCTCTGTTACGCAATGGGAAAAAAATCACTCTGTGGAATAGTGATAACTCTACCTACGCTAGAAAAGAGGGTCGGAGTCTTTATCAATCACATCCTTGGGTCTTAGGGGTACGGCTCGATGGAACAGCGTTTGGTGTTATTTTTGATACAACTTGGAAGGCCCGTCTCAAGACAACGTCTCGTTCAATCATTTTTAAAAGTGATGGTCCACCATTGCGCGTGGTTGTGATAGAGGGAAAATCACCTCAGGAGGTCGTTCGTAAGCTTGCTGATCTTACAGGAAAAATGCCTCTCCCTCCTAAATGGGCCTTAGGGTTCCAACAATGCCGCTACTCCTATTACCCCGATTCCAAAGTGCGTGAGATTGCCGACCAATATCGTGCACGTCATCTTCCCTGCGATGTGATCTGGCTTGATATTCATTACATGGATGGATACCGGAGCTTTACTTTTGATCCCCATCGTTTCCCGGATCCTAAAGCTACTATTGATTATCTCCATGAACATGGCTTCCATTCTGTTTGGATTATTGATCCTGGAATCAAAGTTGATCCAAACTATTTCGTCTATCAGAGTGGATCAGAAAACCATTTTTGGGTTCAGAAAAAAAATGGAGACCCTTTTTACGGTGTTGTCTGGCCTGGTCTTTCAGCCTTTCCTGATTTTACCATGCCTGAGGTCCGAGAGTGGTGGTCAGGTCTCTATCACCGGTTTTTAGCTTATGGTATGGATGGCATTTGGAATGATATGAATGAACCATCCGTTTTTGATACTCCAGACCTGACGATGCCAGAGGAGAATTGGCACCGGGGTGGAGGAGGGCTTCCCGCAGGAATTCATCGTATGTATCACAATGTTTATGGAATGCTCATGATCTCAGCAACGCAAGCTGGTATGTTACACGAACGTCCCCAAGAGCGCCCTTTCCTTCTATCTCGCTCCAACTACCTCGGTGGTCAGCGCTATGCTGCCACCTGGACTGGAGATAATAGTTCTGGAATAAATTATCTTAAAATGTCGATACCGATGGGGCTCAATTTAGGCCTCTCTGGTGAGCCATTTAATGGGGTTGATCTTGGTGGATATGCAGGTAAGGAAAATCCTGAGCTCTTTGGAAAGTGGATTGTGATGGCACCTTTCTTTCCCTTTGCTCGAGCCCATACAGCCGTTTACAACCCACCTCGAGAACCATGGGTCTTTGGTTCCAAAATTGAAAATGTCACGCGTACCGCGCTGGAGCGGCGTTACCGACTTTTGCCATATCTCTACACACTTTTCTTTAAAGCCTCTTCTCAAGGGGATCCGATCATGCAGCCTGTTTTCTTTGCCGATCCAAAAAACCTCCTGCTTCGCAAAGAAGATCGTGCCTTTCTCTTGGGAGAAAATCTATTAGTGGTTCCTCAATGGGCTAGGTTTCCTATGCTGCCGAGGGGAATTTGGCGTGATATTTCTCTCCTAGAGGATCATCAAGAGAAAGATGGATATCAGCCTGAGATCAAGATTCGAGGCGGTTCTATTGTGCCATTAGGACGTGTAATTCAAAATACTAACGAAAAATCGCTAGATCCCTTAACCCTGCTTATCTGCCTCGACGAGCATGGAAAAGCTATAGGCGATCTCTATGAAGATGCTGGTAATGGTTTTGAATATCAGCATGGTGACTATGCTCTCACCCATTATGTGGCAATGCGTCATGGTAAGTTTGTAACCGTAAAAATCCAAAATCGTGAGGGAAAGAGATCCGTCCCTGATCGTCCTATTCATGTCTCCCTAATATTGAACGATCGTGTTCTAGAAAAAAAAGGAGTGGAATCTAAGGGAGTTACCTTCTCATTGTTTTAACCCGAATATTTCATACTGATTCTGCTGCGGCTTGCGAACACCTGATGGATACTGCGTCAGCTTC
>JAIPKF010000005.1 GCA_021733705.1 Chthoniobacterales bacterium | reverse complement strand
CAGAAAAATCAGGTTGAACTACTTTGGTACCATGAAGACTAGCCCGCATATTTCATACCGATCACCTGCGGAGGCCGGGAAGCCATATGGATGCTGCGTTGATCTCGAAGTCTTCCTCGGGCAGTGTGTACACACACACAGCCGTCGTCAGACTTCATCGCTCGCCTTGCCCCATCAGCCTTCGCAGCCTCCTCGTTACGATCAGTATGAAATATCCGGGTTAAAAATCTTGTGATTTTAATAATAGTAATTTGACAATAAAAGATATTCCGACTGGAGGGATCCTTTCTACTACTCTGTAACTTCACGTAAGGCATCTCCCAGAAGGTAGAATGATAAAGCGGTAATTAAAATTGCAAGTCCCGGAAAAAAAATCAGCCACCAAGCATCAAGGAAATAATTTTTTCCATCGGCAATAATGTTTCCCCAGGTTGCTTGAGGTGGTTGTACCCCAAAGCCAAGAAAGCTCAATCCGGCTTCTGCTAAAATCGCTTCGGGGATACCTAAAATTGCCGTAATCAAAATAACAGCCGCTGCATTGGGTAACATATGTTTGATAATTAACTTCCACCAGCGTTGTCCTAAAATTCGTGCTGCGTAAACATATTCTGTTTCTCGTAGTGTCAAAAACTCAGCACGTACAAGACGGGCTGTGCCAGTCCAACTAATCAATCCAATAACAACAATAATATTGATTAAGCTTGGTCCTAGGAGAGCTACTGCAGTGAGAATTAAAAAAAAAGTAGGAAAACAGAGGAGAGCATCAACACTGCGCATCAAAATCTGATCTAGCTTCCCTCCACAGTATCCGGCAACAGAACCGATGGAGACACCAATAGACAAAGAAACTGCTACTGCAGTGAATCCCACTGTCATTGAAATTGAAGTTCCATGAAGCATGCGTGAAAAAACATCACGCCCAAGATGATCTGTTCCAATCCAATGTTCCAGGCCTGGCGGAAGCAGTCTTGCATTAAGGTGGGTTTCATTGGGATTCATGGGCCACTCTATTCCGTAGTAACTTAAAATGGAAACTGCTGCTGCTACTAAGGCCAAAAAAAGAACAATAATAAGAGCAATGAGTGCAACAGGATTCCTGAAAAAGTGGTAACAAAGACTTTTTCCATGGTTCTTTAATAGCGCATCTTGGTAATAGTCTTTTTTTTGTTCCATGGAAAAAGGTAAAGTATGAGGTCTTTTAAAAAGTATCACTCTAGCCTCACTCGTGGATCAACAACAGCATAGAGGAGATCAGAGATAAAATTTCCAATGAGAACAAGTGCTGCAACAATAAAATTAAGTGCAACAAGCATAGGGTAATCTCGTTCTAGTACGGCTTGATAACCAAGCTGTCCCATTCCTGGGTAGGCAAAAATACTTTCGATAATAACAGTTCCACTAATAAGGCTCGGCAAAAGCATTCCAATGCCAGTAATGAGAGGTCGCAGTGAATTTCGCAAAGCATGTTTATAAAAAATGGCTGACGAAGAGAGTCCTTTGGCTTGTGCTGTGAGAATATAATGTTCTCGAAGTGTTTCTATCATGCTTGCACGAAGATAGCGTGACTGTATAGCAAGAGCTCCGAGAGAGAGGATCAGAGCTGGTAGCATTAAGTGCCATGTTTGATCGAGCCATCTTGAAAACTCATTGGGAAAATCAATACCATAACTTTGTGTTCCTAAAATCGGAATGCCAACATGTTTTACAAGTCCAATAACAACTAAATAAGAAATCCAAAAGCTGGGAAGCGCAATTAAAAGAAAAGCCAAGAATGAGCTCAGAAGATCGTGCCAATGACCTGCATGTCGTGCTCCATAAATTCCAAGCAAGGTGCCACAGGAAAGCGAAAAGAGCATTGCTGTTATGTTAAGCCTAAGACTCGCAGGAAGACGGTCTAGAATTTTCCTGAGGACTGGAAGTTCATCTTTCATGCTACGGAGTTTCCCTGTAAAGAGATCATGCAGCATCAGGCAGTATTGCACAGGAAGGGGGCGATCAAGGTGGAACTTTTTGCGGAAGGCTTCTTTGAGCTCTGGAGAAATCTTGGGATTCATTTCACCCCATGGATAGGGACTACCAGGAGTGAGTGTCACAATAAAAAAAGAGATTAGACTAATCACAAAAAGCAAAAAAAAAGCAAGGCCAAGGCGACGTAGGATGAAGGAAAGCATAAAAAAATTACGAATAAAATGGGTTAGGAGTCTTCTTTGTCACGATCTATTTTTAAATTTTCAAGGATACCTTCTTCATTACTTTATTGGAGGGTAATCCTTCCGATAAAACCACTCCATGTTGTAGTTCCATCCTGCTTTACAAGGCTCAAGCGGTCTGTCGACAAAGCCATGATCTGTAGGATAGCAGACACGATAGGTCCCTTTCCAGAGCACTGAGGTATGTTTGGGAACAAAAAGGAAGAGATAAGGTTGATCCTGATAAATTGTTTGTTGCAGTTCCTTGGCAAGACGAATTACCTCAGGACGTCTATATTCATTTCGTATCTCTTGCAGGAGTTGGTCGACATGAGGATTATTGTATCCTGTATAATTAAATCCTCCTGAAACGTATTGGCTTGAATTCCAAAGATCATATTGATCGCAATCATCGGGAAGTACCCATGCAGCGACGACTGCATCAAAATCGTGTCCCAGTAGTTTTTTTAAATAAACGGTCCACTCGTAGTTTTCAATTTTCATTTCAATCCCATTTTTCCTGAATTTATCTTGTAAGAGTAGTGCAATATCAGGGCCAATAGAGCTTCCATTACTGGTAAGTAAGGTGAAGCTCAAGCGTTTTCCTGCACGGGTGCGTATACCATCGTGACCAACTTTCCATCCTGCTTGATCTAGCAGTGCAGCAGCTTTTTTAGGATTATAAGAGAAAGGTTGTATCGAATCATTATAACACCACATGCGTGGCGTAAAAATTCCTGTGGATGGCACTCCGTTTCCATAGAGAAGATATTGAATCATTTCAGGAATATTCACAGCATAGGCGAGTGCTTGACGAACCCGAATATCAGCAAAGAGAGGTCGGCGGCTGTTCCAACCTACATAGGTATAACTGTTACCAGGGGAAGCAAAAATTTCAAAACGCGGATCCTCAGAGCATCCTTTTACCGCCCAGGGAGCTGCATCCCAAAAATCAATTTGATGTGTTTCAAAAGCAAGACGTAGGGTGAGGGGATCTGGGAGAATACGAAAAGCGATCGAGTCAAGCCAAGGAGCCCCTAAAAAATAATGATTATTTTTTTTGAGTCGTACGTACTCATTGCTCTTCCAAGCTTCAAAACAAAAAGGACCGGTCCCTATTGGATGGCGATTAAAAGAGCTTCCCCAAAGAGAGGGATCTTTGTTTTCCAAAAGATGAGCTGGAATGATCGGAGCGGTCCAGCTGTTCAATGCTGGTGAAAAAGGATGTCGGTAATGGACAATGAGATGCCATGGATCTGGTGTCTCGATCTTGGAAACAAGCTCAAAATAGGAACGCAGTGGGGAGGCAATACGATCATCCATAATGGCATGGCAGGTAAAAACGACATCTGCGGAGGTGAATGGCACTCCATCATGCCAGCAAACATCATGACGTAAGGTGAAGTGCATGAGCGGTTCAGCAGTGAAGAGATGTGTTCCTTGATGAGTGATCTTTAATGGAAACTGAGATGCATTTTTTTCCAAAAAATTTTGCAGTGAGAAGGAGGAGGCAAACACCCACTCCTCACAATCATCGCTCCTACGAGTCCGTTGAAGGTGCTCTTTGAAATGGGGCTCCGAAATAGTAGTGACAAGAAGTTCGAAAATGGAGGGATTAGAGTTTTTAGGATCTCTCTGAAGTCGCACTGTTTGAACAGGAAGAAGGCTCTCTTTTGGAAGAGATTGGCTTATAGACTCACTAAGGCGATATCCAGGTTCATGAAGGGTAAGCTTCAGTTCAGTGGAGTGTTCTATTAGGAAAGTATCAATACCCCACTCAGGGTGCGCTATTTTTTCTTTTTCTATTATCACTTTAGCCCGCTCTGCAGCTAAAGAATTGAAAAAATAAAAAGTCGTGATTTGACTTAGCGACCACTCTGAGGCGAGTGATCCTACAAGCTCGAGATTTTCATTTGTTTTAAGAAGTCCATTAAAAAGAAATCCCGTGACGAGTGCTGAGGAAGCATCACTTTGTTGTATGGGATTGAGTGTTACCGGCTCAGCATTGATCCCTAAGGACATTTCGTTCTCTTTTTTAACAGTCAGTGAAGCCGTGTTCATCAAAGAGGCAATAAAGAGCAACACTAAAAATAGAGAAATGCCATATAAAAGAAATCGAATATAGTTCATTTAAGGAGTATAATTGGACGCATGTTATTATTAATTGAAAAAGCCGAATGCAACTATGGAATAAAAATAGTTCGCATAAATCTCGCTTCTAGGGCATCTTTTAACGCCATCTTATAAAAGTACTATTTCATTTTCATGATTCCCTCTCTTCGTAAAACCCGAATTATAGCAACCCTAGGTCCTGTTAGTGAAACTTCAGAGCGTCTTCGTGAGTTGATGCAGGCTGGAGTGAATATTTTTCGGTTGAACATGAGTCATGCCCACCATGATACTATACGCAAGGTTGTGCCGATGATTCGTCAGATTGCCCAAGAGTTAGGACTGGTGGTTGGTATTCTCATGGATACACAAGGGCCAGCCGTACGAACAGGCGATCTTCCTTCAAAGTTTGAACTGAAAGTTGGTGATATCTTGGAATTCACCGTACGTGGAGCTCAAAGCGAAGAGACCTATTCTGTTAATGTAAACTACGATGGTCTTATCGATGATATCTCAGAAGGTGATGTTATGCTGGTCGACAATGGCGTTCTCCACCTGAAAGTATTAAGCAAACAAAATAATAGAATTCGTTGTGAGGTCTTGACTCCTGGTCCCCTCGGTTCCCGTCGTCACATCAATCTCCCTGGAGTGCGAGTGAATCTTCCTCCCCTCACAGAAAAAGATATTGCTGATGTTATTTTGGGATGTGAACTAGAAGTCGATTTTATTGCCTTAAGCTTTTGTCGCGAGGCCAATGACATTTTAGAAATGAAGCGTCTTATTGAAAAGAATCATGGGACAGCACGTGTTATTGCCAAAATAGAAGATCAATCAGCAGTGAAATTTATCGAGGAAATCATAGAGGCAACCGATGCAGTGATGATTGCTCGTGGTGATCTTGGTGTTGAATGCCCGATGGAAGAGCTTCCTATTATTCAACGTCGGATTATGAAAAAAACGATTCAGTTAGGTCGTCCAGTCATTGTGGCAACCCATCTCTTGGAGTCGATGATCGAGAATCCTGTTCCTACGCGAGCTGAAATTACTGATGTGGCAAATGCTGTGTTTGAACAAGCAGATGCAATCATGCTGAGTGGAGAGACCACAGTGGGGAAATATCCTGTGGAGTGTGTCCGTGTCATGGATCGAGTAGCTCGTCGTATTGAGCGGAGTGGCTATGCTGCTTATGCAAAGCAAACAGAATTAGAAAATGAACATCAAAAAACGACCCGTGCGGGGGTCTCTCTTGCTAATTCTCTTCCTGATTCTGCTCTTGTTGTATTTACTTCCCGTGGCTTCATGGCTGATTACGCAAGTCAGCTGCGTCCGCAAACAGCCCCTATTTTTGCTATTACCTCTTCAGAAATAGTGGCACGACAGTTAATTCTCAATTGGGGAACTCATCCTATTGTAGCCTCCACAGATCAAGGAACTAAACAAATCTTCTCAGATGTTGAAGAGATACTTTTAAAAAGGTCCTTGGTGGAAAAGGGAAATTCACTAGTCATTCTTAGCGACCTTGAAGAGGGAGACAAGAATGTCGACTCGATTGAGCTTCGAAAAATCTAGAGGACGATTTTTTCTTTCTATAACGGTTCTGCTAAGAGCAGAGTTTTTGCAGTTTGAAGATCTTTATTAATCTGAACTCTCAGATCCTCAATACTCATAAATGTGATTTCCTCACGAATAAATGAGATAAACTCTAGTCTCATTTCCTTGCCATAGAGATCTCCAGTAAAATCGAGTAGATGTGCCTCTACCGTAATTTTATTGTTGATCCAGTAGATCGTCGGACGAAAACCAATATTAACACCAGCATGATAGAGAGAACCGTGGACTAATGCTTTTGTAAGGTAGACTCCATTAGGAGGCAGCTGCATCTGATCAACCATAAGGTTTGCTGTAGGAAATCCGAGTCCTTTGGCAAGTCCTGCTCCGTGAATCACGGACCCAGAGAGTGTGTATCGATAGCCGAGGCAGGCAGTAGCATTTTTAAGATCACCAGTAGCAATAAGGCTGCGAATACGAGTGCTACTCACCACTTCATTCCCAATAAGAACTGGATCCATTGTAATAACAGAAAAGTGATGTTTTTCCCCAAGCTGGCCTAACAAAGTAACATTCCCCTTGCCTCCTTGGCCAAAAGCCCAATTAGCTCCAACACATATGGCTTTTAGTGAAGGGGCTGCTTTTACTATCTGATGAATGAATTGAGTAGCAGTCGTAGCAGCAAGAGTTGCATTGAAAGGAAGTAGGAGCAATTCACGGACTCCTAATTTTTCAATCAGTTCTATTTTTTGTGATGTACTACTGAGTACTTTAGGAGCCTGCTCTGGCCTTAAAAAGGCTGCTGGGTGTTGATCAAAAGTCATCACCACCACACGTCCTCCATATTTCTGAGCCTCTTCTTGAGCACGACAAATTAAAGCTTGATGCCCTAAATGAACTCCATCAAAAGTCCCCCCCACAAGCACAAGGGGTTCCTTTAAAAGTGAAAGCTCATTAATGGAGGAAAAAATATTCATGAAGTAATAGCAGCAAAGATTCAGTATGAAATATCCGTGCTAGAGTTGATTAAACAAGGGCCTGAAGAGGATGGAAAAAGGGTTGTCGTTGTAGGGGCTCTATTTCTGCTTTTTTTACCCACTCTAAAACGCTTTTCACATTCGCCTCAAGGGGGCCTCCTGCAAGTTGTGTGACCTGATCCTCTAAAGCAATATCAAAGTCAGAGGCTCCCCATTTCAAGGCGAGGGGACCTTCTTTTCCTTGGGTCAAAAAAGAAGCGCGTATGACGGGAATATTATCGAGATAGAGACGACTTAAGGCTAGCGCCTTTAAATATTCATCGTTGCTGATACGCTTTCCACCCAGCGCGGTGTTATCAGATTGATAGGTCCAAAGTAAAAAACTACGAAAGCCACCCGTTTTATCTTGAAGTTGGCGTACATGCTCTAAGTGTTCGATACGATCCTCCCACGATTCTCCAAAGCCAATCACCATGGTTGCTGTTGTCCCAAATCCCAATTTTTGGGCTAGCTCCATACCTTCGAGATATTCTTGAACTGAATATTTACGAGGTGATAGTTTTTGACGCCATGGATCAGTCAAAATTTCAGCTCCTCCACCCGGAATCCAATGTAGGCCAGCTTTTTGAAGCCTCAAGAGAGCCTCTTCCAGTGAAATCCTAGAGCTGCGTGCAATAAAAATAACCTCCACAATGGTGGGGCCATAGATTTCTATTTTATTTCCATAGCGCTCACGGACAGCTTGGAAAAGGTTTTCGTAATGATCGATTTTAAGCTTGGGATGAAATCCTCCTTCCATTGCAACGAGGCTTCCACCTACTTCGAGTAAGTCATCAATCTTTTTAAAAATTGCTTCATTGCTGAGCACATAACCCTCTGGATCACTAGGCTTGCGATAAAAGGCGCAGTAGCTGCAATCGGCTACACAAATGTTGGTGTAGCTCACAATACGCATGATAATATAAGTGGCTTTTTCACCAGGAAGATACTCACACCGCTTCGCATGCGCCTGTGCGCGTAGTTCCTCGGGATCACCTGCGAGTAGAGTATGGGCTGATTCGTACGTGAGTCGTTGCTTCATAAGCCGAAATATGTTGCTAGTAGAAATAAAAAACCGACCACCACATTGGTTTGAAAAAAAGCACGGTTGATGAGGTCGAGTTGAAGAGTTGCAGCTATCTTATGTTCATAAAAGAGCAAGAATGGAACAGGGATTAAAAAATAATAATAGCCCAGATGCTGCTGGCTTATCATTCCAAAAGCCATCAAGGCCATGAGCATAAAAAAATGAAGCCAGCTAGCTAGCCTCAAGGCACCTGGGACTTCGAGCCAGACAACCATGGAGTAGAGGCCTTCCTGACGATCAATTTTTTCATCTTGAGTAGCATAAATAATGTCAAATCCGGCAACCCAGCAGAGAACTCCTGCTGCTAAGATCAACGGAGGCCATGCAAAATCTCCTCTCACAGCAATCCAAGCTCCTACGGGGGAAATTGCTAAAGCAAGTCCTAAAAAAAATTGTGCAAAATGAGTGAACCGCTTGGTGAGTGAGTAGAAAAAAATCAGTGCTATAGCCACTGGAGAGAGTACAAAACAAAGGTGATTGATCGCAGATGCCGTCATCACAAAAAGAGCCGCACTCAAACTACAAAGGAAAAGTGCTTGCGGTTTTTTTAAAAGCTGGTGCCGTCCTGAGGTCCTCGGATTACGCTGATCAATTTCCCAATCGACAATACGATTAAAGCTCATCGCAGCGGTGCGAGCAAAAACCATACATCCTACAATCAGCCCAAAAAGCCTCAAGCCAGGCCACCCATGAGCAGCCACAATCATTGAGCCTAGAGCAAAGGGAAGTGCAAAGAGAGTATGTGAAAAGCGAATGAAGGTGAGGAAATTTTTCAATGATTCTCCTTTTCTGAAATTCCTAATGCTAAAATCTAACGAGTTTAACATCAAGGAAGGTATACTTCATCTTTTTTAGCAAGAAGCTGCTCCTACGAAAGAGATCCCCTGTTCTTGCCGCTTTAAAAACTCTGTTGCAAGAGAGCGATAAGCAAGGGCCCCAGGGCCTTTTGGATCATATTCCAAAATTGTTTGGCTAAAACTCGGGGCCTCACTAATACGAATGGACCGTGGAATGACTGTTTCAAAAACCACCTCCTGAAAATGAGAGCGTACATCTTTAGCAACAGCAGAGCTTAAGTTAGTACGTACATCAAACATTGTCATAAGAAGCCCTGTCATCGCGAGAGTGGGATTAATTCCTGTGTGACGCAGTTGATCCATTACCCCGACGAGTTTTCCAAGGCCTTCAAGAGCATAGTATTCACATTGAATAGGAATGAGGACTTCATCAGCAGCAGTGAGTGCATTGGACATGAGTATTCCCAGTGATGGAGGAGAATCTATGAAGATATAGGAAAAACGACCTGACTTTTTTACCTCCTCCAACATTATTTTCAGTTGAATCAAATGCTGATCAAGACGTGCAATATCAATTTCAGCACCAGCTAATTCGAGGTCAGCAGCAAGAAGAGCAAGATGTGGTAATCGAGTTGTGACAATGAGATCGTCCATGGGAATTTCTCCCATCAAACCACGATAGAGTCCTCCCTCTTGTCCTCCCTCACGGACGAGGACACTCGAGGCATTCGCTTGAGGATCGAGATCGATGAGTAAGATAGAGTGACCATGCTCTGCAAGGGCAGCTGCAAGATTTACAGTTGTAGTTGTCTTGCCAACGCCTCCTTTTTGATTAGCAACGGCAATGATTTTGGTGGGCATGATATCGAGTTATATTAACCCAAAAAAAGAGAATGAACACCAAGAATTCTACTTTCCAAAATAATTCACTAACCCCTGCGTTACGGCTTTGGCATACTCTCGATAGATGCTCGGAACTTTTTTCCCATGGATAAGGCGTTTTCCATCATAGTCTCCAAGTTGAATGCGTTGAAAAACTAATGGATCATTCATGGAGTAAGCTTCACAAAAAATAACAGGAGCCTCCATGAGACGTGAGGCTAGCAAATTACGATTCCAAAGATAGGGGTTTTCTGCCAACGCAGGCCGTGCCTTAGTCGGATTATGATAGGTAAAGGGTGGGAGTGTTGTCGTCGCTTCAAAAGCCTTGGAAACGGCATCGGCAATACCAACTTCTTCATAGTGTACCTGTCCTAAGAGTTTTCGTAGCATGATATAGCGATCGTCCTCTTTTTTTAATTCACTTCCATTGAAATTACCTGAAATAAGAATATGAAGACGATTGGAATCGATGAGTTGCGGATGCTTTGGATTCCCCCATTCCTCAGCGTCAAAATGTAAACAGATGACTAAGTCAGGTTTCAGCTCTTGGTTAACACGCTGTGCACGATAATGAATTTCTGCTGTACGATAAAAAAGAATTTCTTCCATCATTTGAAATTGCCGATGGGTCCAGGTAGTACGGCCCTCTTCATGAAACTCATCAATAGTAGCTTGATGGAGCTGTGATGGGCGAAGTGGCGTTGTAGGACCTAAATGATTCTTAGTGAGTTGGACCGTAGCACCAAGGTTTCTTAGACGATTTGCTATTAGTTGAGCTTCAAAGAAAGTCATCGTTCCCTCTTCAACCGGAGGAGTCTTTCCTATGCGAAACCATCTCTCCTCCATTTTTGACCAAGCGCCACCAAGGTGACCTGGATCGAGTGCAATATTTAAACCTGCTAACGGTTTTCCTGGAAGAGGGGATCGTTCCTGAGGGGTTTTCCAATAACGAGGCACTTTTTTACATGCATCACTAGAAGGTGCCAGGGAGAGTTGAAGGCGCTGTGCCGCTCCTGGGTAAGGCTCAATAAAAGCAGCATGAGGAGTGATTGTAATCCATGATTTCCAAGAACCATCAGGAACATAGACAGTTTGCAACAGTTTTTCTAACTCAGTAGCAGTGATTGTATCGTTATAGCGCTCTAAGGAAGCCCAACGGGGAGGTGAAGTCCACGGTTCTTTTGGGGTAGTTGCAAGCAGGGCTGGCAAAAGAAGAAGGTATGCTACACAGGAAAAAAAATTCATCATGAAATTAAATTTATGATCGCACATAAGAAAACTTTCTATAAAAATCAGCAATGATTAAAATTCTTTTTTTAGGTGACATTGTTGGGGAGCCGGGAAGATTAGCCGCCACGCGTACAGCAGAACTTTATCTTACACGTGGGGATGCCGATTTTGTGGTAGCGAATGGAGAAAATGCAGCAGCAGGTAGGGGTATCACCCCGAAGCTTGCTATCGAGCTCATGCGAAGTGGGATTGCTATTATTACAAGTGGTGATCATATCTGGGATCAAAAAGAGATCATTCCCTACCTGGGTACAGAGCCTCGACTTTTGCGCCCCCTGAACTATCCACCAGGAACACCTGGCTCAGGAAGTATTATTTTAGAAACAGCCAAGGGACCGGTAGCCGTCATGAACCTTCAAGGTCGTACCTTCATGAATAACCCTTTGGAGAATCCTTTCCTTGTTGCTAAAGAGGAGGTGGAGCGACTTCGTCAAAAGACCCCAGTAATCCTCGTTGATATGCATGCAGAAACGACAAGTGAAAAAATTGCGATGGGTTATTACCTCGATGGTACTGTCTCTTGTGTCGTAGGAACACATACGCATGTTCCTACCGCAGATGAGCAAATCCTTCCCGGTGGAACGGCTTTTCTTTGTGACGTGGGAATGTGTGGACCAGAATACTCCGCTCTAGGAAGGGATCCTAAAGCTGTTATAGAAAAATTCCTCACTTCCATGCCAAAGAAATTTCCGATTGCTGAGGGCCCCACTGTGGCTTTAGGAGTCCTTATAGAAATTGATGAAGAGACGGGTCGTGCCGGTAGAATTACAAGAATTGCTGAGCGGTATCGGTCGTAATTTTAAAAGATGAGGGCATAGCCCGGATATTTCATACTGATCGTAACGAGGAGATCGCGAAGGCTGATGGGGTAAGGCAGACGAGCATTTTGATGCCGGGCTATATGTGTACATACTGTCCAAATCAAAATGTGAGTCTAACGCAGCATCCATCTGGCTTCCCGGCCTCCGCAGGTGATTAGTGTGAAATATCCGGGTTAACTTAATTTCCCCAGCAGGGCCGCTCCGAAAACACCAGCGCTATCACCCAAAGTGGGTCTCAGTAAAGCTGTTTTTAATTCATCGTT
Organism: Chthoniobacterales bacterium; assembly: GCA_021733705.1. Classification (GTDB taxonomy): domain Bacteria; phylum Verrucomicrobiota; class Verrucomicrobiia; order Chthoniobacterales; family UBA6821; genus CAIWMF01. The sequence goes on along the minus strand of JAIPKF010000005.1, from coordinate 10,197 downwards.
GAAAATGTACTGGATAATTTTATCTCGAGTGGACTGCGAATAGAGGAGTTCAATATTGCCGACCCCTCCACCAATAACAATGGCGTCGGGATCAAGAATATTAATAGGTACCGCAACGGCTTCCGCAAATTTCTCTTGCAATCGTTGTAGGGTCTTCAGAGCTGGCTTATTACCTATACCTGCTTGATCGACAATATCACACAAAGGAAGAGTATGGCCGCTTTGATGCTCGTAAAAATTCTCTAATGCTGGCCCCGAAAAAACCTGTTCGTTGCATCCTCTTTTTCCGCAGTAACAGGTAGATTCCTCGCCTCTCATTGTGTTATGCCCCCACTCTCCGGCAATCCCTTGTAATCCTTTGATCGCATGTCCATGAATAATAATTCCACCACCTACTCCGGTTCCAAGGATGAGGCCCATAACAACCTCTTTTCCACGAGCAGCTCCTAATGTTGCCTCTGCAAGAGCAAAACAGTTTGCATCATTGGCCAACAAAGCTTCAACGCCAAGAAGTGTTGAAAGATCTTTCTGTAGGGTCCTCCCATTAAAGCAAAGGGTGTTCGAATTTCTTACAAGACCAGTGGTCGGATCACTGACACCTGGTGTACCAAACCCCAATTTATCAGGTCGCTTATGACCTGAGAGGGTCTCCATTTCTATAATAAGTTTTAAAATCTGACTGAGGACATGTTCATAACCACCATTTCGTTCTGTGGGAATACGTCTTCGGTAAAGAACTTGTTCCGGAGCATTCCTACTTGTAATTAGCGCTTCAATTTTTGTACCACCAAGATCGATCCCCCAAAGAAAATGTTCTGAAGAAGTTTGTTGTTGGTTTTTCATTTTTGATTGGCACTTGTTCTTCTTGAGACAAGTTACCCACTACTCATCACACATTATTTTTCCCTTTGCTCTCTGGTGGATTTTTTAATTCTTTACGTGATTCCACAACCTTATCGACAAGCCCATATTGACAAGCCTCCTCAGCTGACATGTAGTAATCTCGATCAGCATCATGTTCCACTACCTTAACATCTTTGCCTGTATGATGAGCTAAAAGGCCATTAAGGCGGCGTTTTAATTTGTACATGAACTCCACGCTTCGCTCGACGTCACTAGCAGTTCCTTGAGCACCACCAGAGACTTGGTGGATCATGATATCGGAATTGGGAAGAGCAAAACGCTTTCCTTTCGTTCCAGCAGCAAGAATCACTGCACCCATACTTGCTGCCATTCCCATGCAGTAAGTTGTCACATCGCAGGTGACAAATTGCATGGTGTCATAAATAGCAAGACCGGCGGTCACTGAGCCACCTGGGGAGTTAATATAGAGATGAATATCTTTCTTAGGATCTTCCATTTGAAGGAAGAGCATTTGAGCAATAACCAAATTAGCAACATGATCATCAATGGAGGTTCCAATGAAAATGATACGATCTTTTAAAAGACGTGAGTAAATATCATAGCTGCGTTCACCACGGCCAGACTGTTCAATAACAACGGGGACTAACATAGATTATAAAATGTAAGGATTGAGAAGTTGAGAGTAAGATGTAAAAGAAAATTAAAATGGTAGCCCGAAATCACTAATGCTTGCAGTGAGGGCCATGTACATGAGGTTGATCATGATCATGGGCCTTTCCTGTCTCTTTATGAGTAGGAATTTCAGTTACTGTAGCATGCTTGATTAAAAATTCTAAGGTCTTGTTAAAAAGAAGTTCTTCTTGTACCCCCTCAAGTGCCCTATTTTTTTGAAGCTCTGTAACTAACTTTTTGAGTGGCATCTTGTATCTCTCTGCAAGAAGCGTGAGATAAGAATTGAATTCCCCAGGAGTTACCTCAATTTTTTCTTTAGCAGCAATTGCATTCAAAATGAAATGGAGTTTCAATTTTTCATCAGCACTTTTTTGAGCTGACTCCAAAAGCTCTTGCTCATGAGAGCGAATCTCTTCTTCGGAAACGCCACGTGATTGATTTTCACGAATAATTTTATCGAGGATAGAATAACTCTCCCGTTGAATTAGGGGAGTAGGTGCTTCACATGGTATTCTAGCTAGTAACTCGTGAATGAGTGCAGAGCGAAGATTGTTTTGAAATTGCTGCGCTACATAAGATTCTAACTGAGTCTGCATCTCTTGTCGCAATGCCTCAAGTGTCATGCCCGGTTTTACGCGGGCTGCAAGGGCATCATCCAACGGAGCAGGCTGGCGATTTTTTATTTCATGTAATGTAACTTGATAGGTCACTGTAAGACCTCTCAGAGCCTTCTCCGAGAAATCGGAGGCGAAGGTAACTGAAGAGGTGCGTGATTCCTGTGGTTTCAAACCTAAAAGAGACTCCGCAAGACCAGGAATAGGATGTTGTGTTGCTAACTGCATCCATCGATTTTTTCCACCTACAAAACTTAAGGGTATTCCAGGATCAATTTCGAGTAATCCTTTCTCGTCTACGGTAGCGTCATAATCTAAAACAGCAAAATCTCCAATCTCAAGTCCGCGTTCTTCAATATTAATAAATTCTGCGAAGTCACTACGCATTTTTTCGAGCAGCTCTTCAAGACGTCTTTCGTTGACCATCTCTTTTTCTACGGAAAGATCCAATCCACGATATTCAGGTAAGTCGACTTCAGGACTCATCACAAGAGTTACGGTGAAACGAAGAGAGTGATCTTTTTCAAGATGTTTTTCTTTTAGCTCAGGATATTGAGCAAGTTTAAATTTTTTATCCCGAATCACTTCACGTAATGAAGATTCAATTGTTTTTTCAAGAGCCTCTTTTTGAATGTCTGCTCCATATTTTTTTTCTATGGCAGTAAGAGGGGCCTTTCCTTTTCGGAATCCTGGAATACGGGCTAGTCGGACATATTCTCCTGCAATCCTTTTCCACTCTTTTTCAAAATACTCAGGAGGTAATTCGATATGAAGATCCAATACACAGTTTTCTTTTTGTTCTGTAGTTACATGCATTATAAAAAATGATTAAAAATGGAAGAGGGTGCTATTAGGAAGTGTTATGAAGAAGGGCTATGTGGGGCTTCTTCAAAAACGCAAAAATGGGCCATTATGAAATCACACTCTTGGAGGAACCACAATCCTCAAACGCAAAAAGATTATCTCATCGATCGTCTGTTAAATTTAGCAGGGTGCGTTAGAGGTGCTCTGATTTTTCTTAGGATAAGGCCGAAAAATGTGACTCTATTTTTTAGGATTACTACCGATCGCATTCTCCAAAGATAAAGTCTAAACTTCCAATCACTGCTACAATATCAGAGACCATACAACCTGGTAGTAGCTTTTGAAGAATACTACAGTTTATGAAAGAGGGTCCGCGGATTTTAAGACGGTAGGGAACGCCTCCTCCTTTGCTATGGATATAAAAACCGAGTTCTCCTTTGGGGTTTTCAGCTCCAAAATAAATTTCTCCCGCAGGGGCATCAATTCCCTCTGTTGTAATGATAAAATGGTGAATAAGCTCTTCCATTTTTTCTAGAACAGCCTCTTTTTGAGGAGGGATGTTTTTAGGATCAACAGCATTTATAGGGCCAGACGGCAAGGAATGAATCGCTTGTTCTAAAATACGGACGCTTTGGCGCATCTCTTCCATGCGAACGAGGTAACGATCGTAACAATCACCAACACTTCCGATGGGAATTTCAAAATCGTAACGTTCGTAGTCAAGGTACGGATTTGCTCTGCGAAGATCGTGCTCTATCCCAGAGCCTCGAAGATTGGGGCCAGTTAAGGCATAGCTAATAGCATCACTTTTAGAAATAATTCCAAGATCACGTGTTCGATCCACAAAAATACGATTACGCGTAAGAAGTTTATTAATTTCCTCAAGAACTGGTTGAAAATTCTTTAAAAAATCTTTGAGTTGTTCAGCGAATCCCTCTGGTAGGTCACGGACTTGTCCTCCTACACGTGTGTAGCTCGTAGTGAAACGTGCTCCAGTAAGAAGTTCACAGAGGTTATAAATCTTTTCACGTTCTGCAAAAGTATATAAGAAAATCGAAATAGCCCCAATATCCATGCTGGCGGAACCAATCCCAAGAAGGTGAGCAGAGATCCGAGCTAATTCGCAGCAGATGACACGAATGGTTTTTCCACGAGGAGGAATTTCCCATCCAAGAAGTTTTTCAACGGCAAGCGCGTAAGCGACATTGTTGGCGAGTGGAGCAAGGTAGTCGAGTCGATCTGTGTACGGGATGAACTGATTGTAAGTCATATTCTCAGCAATTTTTTCATCACCACGATGAAGATAGCCGATATGCGTAACGACATTGGTGATGATTTCACCATCTAGATCAAGCTCTAGTCTTAAAACACCATGGGTAGCAGGATGGGATGGCCCCATGTTGAGTGACATTTTTTCTCCGAGTTCAGAAGAAGTCTGTTCTAACTGTTGTAGCGTACGGGCTAGCGTATCTGGTTGTTCCAACGTTACGGAGGAGCTCATAAAGTTATAATTTTAAGTTGAGTAAATCTTTTTAAAAAACGGAAAAGAGGTAGCTGAGTATTATTAACGTAATCTCATTTTCTGACAACTGATAACTCAGGTTGGGAACAACTCATGAAAGTTCAGGATTAGTGGGGGTACCTGGATTCGAACCAGGAACCAACCAGTTATGAGCCGGCTGCTCTAACCGTTGAGCTATACCCCCAAATTTTAAAAAAATTCTATTTTTCATGCAACAGAGACTGCCGTTGCTACTAGTGGAAGCCTTAACCCGCCTATTTTATAATGATCACCTACGGAATCCGGCAAGCCAGATGGATGCTGCGTTAGACTCCCATGAGCCTTCGCGGCGCTTCGCGACGAATCAGTATGAAATATGCGGTTTAACTCCCTTTTAAAGTACTCAACGAGCATGAAAAAGAGATTTATTAGAACACATTTTCTATCAAGTTGACAAGTTTAACCCGCATATTTCATACCAATCACCTGCGTTGCCCCATCAGCCTTCGCTGTATCCTTGTCGTGATTAGTATAAAATATCAGAATTGACTTCCATTCCACTTTTTTATCTCTTTCGATTTTTGTGCCTCTTCTATTCCTAATTACATCCTTTTTAGTATGTTTCCTAAACTTAACATTTTTACAAAATGCTTTCAGTAATGAATCGAATCACGATCCAACTTATTTTGATTACTCTTCTTTTCTAAATAGTGTGGAGCAAGATGATTCAAATAACTTTTATACTGCCTCCATGGAGGATATCCTGCGCACCGGTAATCCTGGTGAATATTGCTATATCCCTTTTAGAAGTGAAAATATAAATCACTTACTCACCCTTGTAGATCGTGTTTCTATGAAGTGTTATTCTCATTGGTTGCTGAATCTTTCTTCATCAAAAGTTTGTATTGACTCTACCCCTGTGGATGAAATGGATGTGTTGGAAATAATAAATATCCCCAAAGAGAAGAATCAGGAGGGTTCTATTCCTTCTCTGGAACATGTTAGTGAAATTTCTTTCAGTGGTTTTTCTATAGCTAGCAATGCGATCTGTTGTGATCCTTATTTAAAATCAAATATTATTACTTTTCATGCTTTGGTCTCATCTTGTACTGCTAGCGCTGGGTTAGAGGAATCAGTAGGAACTTCGTTGGAGTGGAGAGAAATAGTTAGTTTTTTTATGGGGCTGTTTTATTCACAACTAAAATCCTCGTGTTGCAATGAAAGCGAGCATCTTTTAGAAAATAGACATAAGAAAATAGGACTCAATGATGCCTTAAAAGAAAGAGACTTGCATTTAGATTCCGTCTTAATGAATCATCGACCCATGTATGGAAGTATTGGAAAAATTGAGGTTACTCCTAAGGATACTGAAAATAGATTATCCTCTATAGGCTCAGCTCAAATAAAGAGTGATCAAGGAAGATTAGATTCTTTAAATAATCCATTTAAAAAGAATAAAATAGAAATATCCGGGTTAACGGAAACGACTCCTTTGTTAGATTCTATTAAAAAGGGAGAATCCATTCCTGCTGCCGAATCTAAATCTCCAAAAAAGAAATTTTTTGGAGTAAAACCTTTTACGGGATCCGGTTTAAGAAAAGCCTTCTCATGCGAAGCCGTTAGAGATAAAGAAAACACTTCACTTTTTAAAAAATCTCTTGAAGAAATGCGACTAGAGAGAAGCTCTTTTGAGTGAGCATCAGAAATAGCAAAGTATATATCAGATTCTGCTGCGGCTTGCGAACACCTGATGGATGCTGCGTTGAGCTCGAAGTCTTCCTCGGGCAGTATGCAACATAGAGCCGTTGTCAGACTTCATCGCTCGCCTTGCCCCATCAGCCTTCGCGGCCTCCTCGTCACGATCAGTATGAAATATCCGGGTTAATAATTGACCCCGATAGCTTCTGTATTTTTTACTTGATCTTGTTCTTCGATTCCGATGACGGGAGCAAAGCGATCCGATCGAAAACCGAGTTCCTCAGCCATTTCTTCTTCCATGTAAGGATCAAGATCATTAAAAATTTCTTCTAGAAGAATGCGGTAACTCACTCCAGGATTCGTAGCACCTGTTTTAAGTCGACCGAGAGAACATTCCCGAACTGTATAAACAGTCCCTTTTTTGGGAAGCTCACGGTAAATCTTTCGGTGCAATGCTTCAAATGTATCATTAATACAGATAATTTTTTCTCCTGCTTCAAACATAATCAATCGGGTTGAGGTTCCTGTGATGTGCCAAATGTAGTACAATAACCACTCCACACTCGATATAAAAATCTTTTGTTAATAGAATTAAAGGAACCACAATTCTTTGAACATGAATGCTCCTTCTCCCTCTCGACTTGCCTCTCTAGAAGAGCAAAAAATCTATCAGACGTTGCAAACATCAATGCCGGAACAAGGTCTCTTTGATCAGAAAACCTGGAGGCAGTCACCAGCTCCATTTTTAATTTCTAAAGAGCTTCAAAAGAAATTAGAAAAACTAGGAGATCGTTTGCATGCGTTTAATAAAGCATGTGATCTTCTCTATCGGCAGAGCGTTGAAGGAAAACAGCCCTCTTGGATTGCTTCATTATTAGATCGGGGAAAGCCGCCTGAACTCATAGAACTTGCTCGTTCTAAAATTTTTCGTGGAGTGACAGCATCGGTGATTCGACCTGATCTCCTTCTCACAAAGGATGGTTTTGTGATCTGTGAACTCGACCAAATTCCAGGTGGCATCGGGCTTACGTCATGGTTGCAAAAAATATACACGGGTCTTGGTTATTCCATTCTGGGAGGTCCACAAGGAATGCTTCATGGATTTCAATCAATTTTTAAAGGAAATCAAGAAGGAGATATTTTGGTTTCCGAAGAATCTGCAACATATCGTCCGGAAATGCTCTACCTGATAGAAGAGCTGCAACAATACTTTCCCGAAATAAGATGGAGGTTGCTCTCTACGAACTATCAGAAAAAATGGGCTTCTCGGGTATATCGTTTCTTTGAACTCTTTGATATTGCTAATGTGGAGTGTGCCGCTGATCTTTTTGTACGAATATGTAGTGGAGAGATTTCGATGACTCCACCACCTAAGCCGCAACTTGAAGAAAAACTTTGGTTCGCCCTTTTTTGGATGAAGCCTCTTGAGGATTTTTGGATCAGGAACCTCACAGAGCGAGGATGGGAGCAATTAAAAGAAATCATCCCCTATAGTTGGATCTTGGATCCTATGCCATTACCTCCGCATGCAGTCTATCCACGCCTAGAAGTGCAGTCATGGAAGGGGGTTAGCAATTTAAGTCAACAGGAACGTAATCTCGTTATTAAAATTAGTGGTTTTGACGCTCGTGCTTGGGGATCGCGAGGCGTGGCCTTAGGGAGTGATCTTTCAAAAAAAGAATGGCAGGAGGTGCTTCAAGTAGCACTTGATGAATATGAAACACATCCTCATCTTCTCCAGCGCTTCCATCGTTCTACACTAACGACTCAACCTTATTTCAGTCGATCTAGAGAAATTACCGAAATGCCAGCACGTGTACGCCTCACTCCGTATTATTTTGTCTCAGAAGAAAAAGTCACTCTCGGTGGTGGACTTGCTACACTTTGTTCTGCAGATAAAAAATTACTTCATGGAATGACAGATGCTATTTTAACACCTGTAGGCATTATCAAATCATGATGCTTCAGCATAAAATATGCGGGCTAAGCATGCACCATAAAAGCGGTGACGATATCTTGAGGAATATCGAGCATTTTATAATTTGTTGAAGAAACAAAGAGAAGTCCTTGATTTCCTTTTCCTAGGAGATGTCCTTCAGAGTCGTAGATTTCATGTTCTAAGGTAACAAACTTACGGTTATAACTCGCAACACGAATTCTAACACTGACTGTTTCGAATTCACGTGTTTCACGTACGAATTTATGTTCAAAGGAGCGTGTTAAAATATAGTAAGGGGTCTCTTTCAAGTTGAACTTCGGCATGACTTGATTGAAGAAAAGTTCACGTGTTTTACCGACCCACATGGCATACATACCAAAGTAAACATTGCCGACAGAATTGGTGTCAGCATACGTTGCAATGAAGGTATGCACGAACCATTTTCCCTCAAAATGACCTGTAATGGAATGAGTGAGAGAATCAGTCGTTGGGATGGCTGTTAAAGCCACTGTTGCTGATGGAGCAGTCGAAGTCTTCTGCAGGAGTGTTACCTCTTCTAATTCTTCATTGCCTGAAATAAATTCCTCTGCTGCTGTTGGTTTGAGCATCAACCAAAAGACATAACCTAATGGCATGAGAGAACCGAGTATTTGAAAAATAGGTTGATGTAAAAAATATCCATAAGAAAAAATGACAACAGCAAGGGAACCTATACAAAACATTTTAACCTGAGGAATAACATTAACTGGGCCATTCATAAAAGCTCTGCCAATTGAAAGTGCTTCGTAACCCACAAAAAAAGTCGCGTAGAAAATCATAAAGTATTCCAGCTCCAGTTCGATAGCCGCAGCACTTAACGCAACAATACCACAGAAGATGAACGGTAAAATAGGAGAGGTGAGAAACCAGGATGGGATTAAAGAAAAAATGGGATGGGAGCTTCGATTGGCATTACTTTTTAAAAACCATCGAAGGGCGATGTAGCCACTATCAAGTGTTGTTAGTCCACAAATCACCAAAAAAGTCATGTAAGCACCAAAAAGCCATGGGCTGGTGGAGGAAGTTTCTGAAAATACTCGTGTCAACAAATCTTCGGAATAGGTATAGCCTGCAATACCTGAGTGGATGAGGCGGTTTGCTCCTCCAGAAAGTGCCCAGAGGGCAAGGACTCCATGGAAAAGAAGAATTATTCCAAAAATAACGGCTCCTACAGCATATGAGAGTGTGATTGAAAGATTCTCACGCCTAATCTCAATGGCGCGTTGCCATTGTTGTAAGTCAAGCCATGGACCAATGAGAAAGCCGATGCAAATGGGAATTAGATAACCGTAGAAGTTGAGATCATGGGTTGAGAGTCTCCCTGGAACAGATAGACCATTCCAGTAGGCTGCTCCAACGTGAGAGAAAATAATACCAATGGCTCCAGCAATGAAAAGGAAGAGGCATCCATGACTATATTTGATACGGCGTATATTAAATTCTTCACCAAAGAGAATACTTCCAGCCAAAATAACAAGAGTTGTCAGAGGAAGGTAAAGCGCATTGGGCTGAAAATGGAGCGGTTGCCATGCATAACGAATGAGTGCAAAAATCGTGAGTGTAATCGCAAGGATTTGATAGAGGAAAAAAGCGAGCCGAAATGGTCGCGACCATTGTCTGAAAAAATTGGCCAGTGATTCAGATCCTTCCCCACGTTTTGCAATTTGATTGGTGATGAAACCAAAGAGAAATAATCCGCAGCAGTTGAGTATTACAAAAGTTAGGAGCCCCAAAAAACCAAAATCAACGGTGAATTGAACGGAAAAAAAGAGTCCTAAACCCCAGACCCAAGCAAGAGCAATACTATTGCCCCAAAGCAGTGTTCCTAGAAAGCGATGAAAAGGATGAGGGTTATTAGTCATAGAAAAGCTTTAGCTTGAAGTGTAATGATAGTGACTCTAGAAAGGAAACGCGATGCTTAAATTTGGAGATCGCACTTTGGAGAAAGAGGCTTTAAGATTTAATCCGAACATTTCATGCTAAGTCTATTAGGGGTTGTGAAAAGCTCATCGTTACTGCGTTGGTCTCGAATTGTTATTGGGGGCGGTAGGGACTCATAAAGCCTG
>JAIPKF010000004.1 GCA_021733705.1 Chthoniobacterales bacterium | reverse complement strand
TGATCGATGGTGACAGGATGATAGTTTTTGGGGAGTTTTGATCTCAAAGGTTGTTCTGGCATCGCTCCATATATAATTTTTGGAGCAATCCAGCCGGCTATTTTTGTAGTTCTTTCGTTAAAAACAGGAACTGCAATAATGATAACATCATAACGCTGTAGCCGGAGTCTTAGTAGGAGAGCTGTTTTATCCATCCATGCATGAAATTTTTTCAGGAAACCATGAAGGTGTTTTGCTTTGGAATAGGACCAAAGATGTGATAGACGGGAATCATATTTCAGGATGGAAATGTTATAAGAATTGCCAAGAAGATCGATCGTAGCCTTGGGATAGGCCTTATGTAATACTTGGATCAAAGGGGTGGTGCAGACAAGATCACCAATGTTATCGTTTCGAATGATAAGTAATTTCATAGTAATGGTTCATTCTTGTTTTGACGCAAGAGGACTTGGATCTCTACACTGCTGCTCACAACGACACAAGTCATTTCATCCATGTAACAATGCATCATCGATCCTCTCCGCCTATTCTCCCCACTGAGGGACACCATGTTCTTCATCTTTTTTTTAGAGTTGATCATTCTGTATGGGATTATTTCAACCAAGAGGAGCAAGAAGTGCGGCTAAGAGCATTCAAGAAGGTCATTGAAGAGATCCAGGGAATTGCTACCACACAACTCCTTAGCTTTAGTATGGTAACTCCTAAGGCCGATCTCGGTTTTATGTTGATTACCCCAGATCTCGATGTTTTAGATCAAGCTGCCAAAAAATTAGAACACTCTTTAGGCCATGGCGTCTTGGTCCCAACCTTCTCATGGCTTTCAATGACGGAACGTAGCGAATATGGGATGAATGATGAGGAATATGCAGCGAAGCTCGAACACGAGGAGGGAATTGATGCAAGGATGCCTGCATTCGAAGAAAAAATGCAGGCTTTTCGCGATCGCATTTCAAAATATATCCAGGATCGCCTTTATCCAGAACTTCCTGAATCCACAGAGTGGCCTGTCTTCTGTTTCTATCCGATGTCGAAGCGTCGTAACCCTGGTCAAAACTGGTATGCCCTCTCTCTCGAAGAGCGAAAGAAACTCATGCAGGGCCACGCTTTGGTGGGAAGGGGCTATGCAGGACGCGTGCGTCAGTTCATTACTGGTTCCACAGGACTCGATGATCAAGAATGGGGGGTCTCTCTTTTCGCCAAGACAACGAGTTCCATTAAAGAAATTGTTTACGAAATGCGCTTTGATGAAGTGAGCGTGAAATATGCTGAGTTTGGAGAGTTTTTTATTGGAATCCAAATGAATCTCCAAAATCTCTTAGAGCGTCTTGGGTTGAGTCACATAAAGCCCAGATAGGATCTTTGATCCATCGAAGATACGGTGGAATAAAAACTTCATGATCAGTAGAGGCAATCATTTTTTTCCAGCCTTCCACAGCACCATGATAACCATAATAAGATTCCTTAAACCGTACTTGTTCTTCATTCACATAAGCAAAATGATCAAATACCAATCCAGACCACCACATCTCATCTGGTGAAAAGGGATGAATGTTCATGACATCTTGTGGTATTGGAGAGTCGAGCGTGCGTAATAAAGAAGGTGGTTCATGGCTTGCCCAAAAATCACCTCTGCGATATCTCCATACCCTTCTCCATTCCTGATTCCCATAGTAACCAATATTATCAGCTATGTGTTTGGGGCCAACGAAAAAACGGCAGTAAAAAGCTGCGGCTGTGCGGTCTGGTGCATTACAAAAATGGTTATTGAGGCTTATGATTTGATTAGAAGTCCAAAATTCATCCACATCGATTTCCCATAAAAGAATATCATCAGGCAGATTTTTCAATGGAGCAGAAATCATCTCTAATTTACCGTGCCATCTGCGTTGGTTGCGATAGCAGGTAATATTTTTAGGAAAATGTTGCAGTAATTGATCAATATATTCAGTAGTACCATCATTGCTAAGCACATCCGTCTGCACCGGTAGTTTACCTCCTTGTGCCAAGCTCCAAGAAGTATCTCCTTCGAGCTCTGCTGCTCCTTCTATAATATGCCAATGCCATTGGCAGGGTAACTGTTTGAAAAGATTTACATGTCTTTGAATGAATGGCATTCCATTGTAGACAATAGTAAAGAAATGGATTGGCAGTAAATTTTTTTCTCTACTCAAAGTAAGATCGACAGGTGGAACATGTTTTATATCAAAAAATTTTTCATGATTTTTTCCATGAAATACATCATCAGAGTTAAACCAGTGTTGTCTTGATGGAATATGAGATCGGATTTCATGGTGTGCACTTTCTCGGTAAAGGATCTCTGCTTGCTCCAAGTTTAGATAAGGAAGTGAGTATTTATTAGAATTTCGTTCTTTAATTCCGATTTCCTGAACCGCGCGATTAAAAATAGTGTAGTAACACTTAATACTTTTTTTTCTAGAAAATAATCTCCCCCTTTCCTTTCCTTGGGCAGATAGTCTTGATTGCATCGCCTCATTTACCCACAAAAGCTTAATTTTTTCTGCAATATCATGTGCATCAAAGGGATTAAAATATAAAACAGCTTCACCACCTAATTCGGGAAGACTAGTAACTCCTGAACAAATAATAGGAAGCCCAGCCTCAAATGCTTCTAAAATTGGTAAACCATAATCTTCAAAAAGACTTGGAAAAACCATGAGAACTGCACTCTTATAAAGCCATGAAGTTTCTTCTGCAGAAATTTTTGCGAGATCAATAAAACGCTTCTCAATTCCAATTTGCTGAGCTAAAGCCTCCAACGCAACACCTGATTTTTCTCTATCGCCACTACATACAAGATATCCTTGCCATCCATCTTTCATTAATTCCAAGATAGCAAGAAAAAGGCGTTGATGGTTTTTGTGAATTTTATTGTTAGATGGATAATAGATAAATGAAAAATCTCTATCATTGAATTGATGCGGAGGAATAGCCTTTTTTGCTAAAGGGGCAACTGGAAGAGGAGCAACGGAGACACGTTCTTTTGGGAATAGAAAAGATGTACAGATGGATTTTTTAACAAATTCAGAAGGGACAATAAGATGTTCAGCAAAAGCAAGTGCATTACGGTAATTATTACGGCGCATTGAGAGCTCCTTGAGCGAAAAGAGTTCTGGAAAAAAATAATCCTGTATTTCAAAAAACTGACAAATAATGCGATTTTGTGGAGGAAGCGGGGATATCTTACCGTAGGGACAAAATAAAAGATCGGATTTCTTTTTCAAAAAATTTATTTGCTCCTCTGATTCGAGAAGTACATGTTTTAATCGACTTAATAGCGAAAGCTTTCTTGAAAGAATATAATAGTTATATTTTGTAGAGTAGATTATTAAAGGGCTCCAAGGAATATACTGTGCCCAAGCAGAGAGTAAGGGCTCGATATAGTCACCTACATTTCCACTTTTTTTTGAACCAAATCCTTCCATATTCACTGATAGGGTCCAGCATGGTTTGTCATGAACCCAACCTATAAGAAAGGAGATTAATAGGAAGGGAAGACGTATTAAGAAAGAGAGCCCATGTAAGATGATATTTCGAAATGGTAATATAGATTTTATGATCACTTTTAATTATATTTGAATCAGTCGAATATTATTGATAGGAATGACAGATGGCAGAAATATTATTAAATGATTCATTTGGGAAAGCCATCTATTCAACAATTCGAGACTATAAATTTACTTCTTGTCTTGAAATAGGATCTTTTAATGGAGATGGTTCCACGCAGGTTCTTATAGCAGCATTATCGAGAGCAAGTAATCCAAAACTTGTTTGTTTGGAATCTAATCCGGAGCGTTTTAAAAAATTAATTAGAAATACGAAAGACTATCCATGGGTAAAGAATATATGTGATTCAACAATTTCATTAGCTTCTTTAACCATTTCCGATTTTGATCATGATATTTGGCAATCATGTTTCAATAAGCTGCAATTTTCCTATGAGCAGGTAAGCAGTTGGTGGAAGCAAGATATTGAATTTTTAAAAAATATAGAATCGGGATACCTCGAATCTAATGATGAAAGCTTTGATGTGTGTCTTATAGATGGGGGAGAGTTTTGCGCGTACGATGAATTTAGGATAGTAAAAGATCGGGTTCAATGCCTCATGCTTGATGATGTATTTCGTGCATTTAAAAATAATAGGGTACATCGGGAATTGCTTGAAGATAAAGAATGGAAACTCATTTATGAGGATCCTACAATCCGTAATGGAGCCTCTATATTTGTTCGCAATCATCTCAAACCTGTGCTGAGAGTTGGAAGAATAATTAAAAATTTTCTGACCTCGTATTAGACTAATCTGCATATCTTATATTGATCTACTGCGAAAGCCGGGAAGTCAGATGGATGATGCGTTAGGCTCGTGTCTTGACTTGGACAATATTACTCTACAGGCTTGCGTTAAAATACGTGTCTACGTTGACTCGCTCGCTCCCGCTCGTCTCGCCCTTTCAGGGCTGCCTAAAGGGAGTCCCCCCGCGGTCTCCCGACCGCCAGTGGTGCCCCCATCAGCCTTCGCGGTCTCCTCGTCACGATCAGTATGAAATATGCAAGTTAATGAACTAACTGACAGACTATCCCATGTGGGCCCAGACAGATATCACCAGTAATCTCTGGTTTCAAATCCTGGAGGATGTTCTACTTCAAGAGCAGTAGACCATGCTTCCGTCATGAGGGAGCGATAATGAGGTTGATCTGAGTCCCAGCGCTGTCCTTTAATGCCAAAAAAAAGTTGGGTTATTCCCCCCAAATGAAGGGCAACTTTTCCCATTTTTTTCACTTCGGCAGCTAAAGGGAATCCATAGGCTCCACAACCTAGGATTGCCACATCAAAGTCCTCTCGCTCAATCTCAATTTTTAAAGCTTCGAGCGTATCTGACCAGGAGGGATATTGTTTTAATACTCCAGGAACAGTTTGGGGTGATTGAATGACTTTTAAACGAAATTCAGGAAGTATTTTTGGATTGAGAAAAATTTTTTCACGCATCGTTGCATATTGTTTCAAGATCGATTCCTTAAAGGGATGAACGATGAGGATCTTGAGCCCACGAAGTTCCCAAGACCACGGGTCTAAAGAAAAAAAAGGTTCTAAAGAGGGAAAAGATGTAATGAGCGCCTGAGGTGCATATTTCTTATAAAGCCATCCTTGATAGGCAGCAGCTGGTGAGCAGATTAGAGGATCGATAAATGCTAGTATATCAGCTTGAGGGAGCGCTTCACGATAAGTGAACTCAAACTTTTTGAGTTCTCCATCATCAACTGGAAATACACCAGACCACTCTGCAAGCGGTTTTTTGACCTTATCGGGAACAGATTTTTCCGTGATCCATCTACCAAGGGCATCAGCCTCAGTCCATCCAATACGCCCTAAAAAAAACGGTTTCTTGGAGTGAAGTGCCTCCCTTATTTTCTGATGACATTGATTCTCTGTTAAATCATAGGGAACTGTGACTTTTGCTCGATAAGTACTCAGATGGCGTCGGTACTTAAATAATAACTTTTGAAATAAGGTCATGATAATGTTAATTCAGTCATCAAATTACAGTTACTGTATCGTTTTGAGCCAACGTCCTAAAAGACGATATTTCAGACAATTTCTCAACGATTGACTGAAATAACGGAGTTTATTTTCAGCATGTTCAAATTGTGCAGTCCAATCAGATTGAGGTCGTGGTTTTTGCCAGGCGATTCCAGGGGAGGTCGTCCATACCTTGAGCTGATATTGTTCAAATAAATTATCGATGTTGGGTCGTTGTTCAGGAGGCTCTGGAAGTTCATACCACTGCAAGAGTCGATCATAGGAGCTTTGGTTATAAATAATAAAATGTGCTGTAACAGCATGGCTACATTCGATCATCTCTAGTGAAGCAGAGGTCTCCTTCTTGAAATCAAGATAAAGTTTTTTGGGTTGGACATAGAGTACTCCACCAAGAAAAATATCCCATCGATCTCTATTATTGAGTAGATAACGAGAGATTGCTGGCCACTCCTGAAGAGCTTCCCGAGCAGTGCAATCATCCTCTATCACAATCAAATAGGGCCAACCCTTTTTTTTTGCATGAGCAATTAACTCAAGATGCGTTATTGTGCAACCTATTTGTTTATTTCCATCAGGAGTAACAACAAACCGTTCACACTCAATTCCAAAAAGAAGAAAGGCCTGTTGCACCTCCTGAAATTCTTTTTCTGCCGAGTCGAGATTGATAACAAAGGCTTTGTTCATTAATTTGTATATGTATTTAGAATGGATGATACCTCTAAAACTGAGGAAATTCCTAGGTAATTACTGGTATCAAAGGTGTGTTGCAAGAAAACCATAATCTCTTGCAAAGGAATCGTCCCAAGGAAGATTATTTTCTAATCGATGAAAGAGAGTCATGACACGCTCTCGCGATTCTTTACTTGTGCGAATCCAAAAACTAGAACTGTCGATACGATGAAAGTAGTGAGCATGGTTCATCACCTTTAAAGCTCCTCCTTTAGAAAGCCAGTAGTAATTGGCAAGAATAACATCAGCAACATCATTGCCGATATCTCGCAGAGCTCCTAGCTGAGCTAGGTAGGTCATTCTATGAAAAAAATAATTACCATCATTGAGGAGGGATATTTTTTTTAAGGTGCCCTCTTGGATCAAAAGGCAGGCTTTTTGAAAATCGATGAGCTCTCCTGCTACTTGGAAAAACGAAAAATAGGGGATAGCCCAATTAGAACAATAAAAAATATTGGGGTCCAAAACAGTAAGTTTAGTAAGAGCATCGAGAAAGCTAGGGAGTAATGTGTTGTCTGAATCGAGTAAGACCATCCAAGCGCCACGTGTCTTTTCTATACATTCCATTTTTGTATAGAGAACACCTCGATTTTCTTCTCTACGATGAATGGTTACGACTTTGCGTCGATCATAGCGAGCAACATTCTGAACTAAGAGGGAAAATTCTAGTTCGGAGGATCCATCATCCACAATCACGATCTCTTCGATCCGTTCATCATTGACGATATTCCAAAGAGGACGATGAATGAGGGCTCCTCGATTCCAGTGAGGAATGGCTACCGAAATTCTCCTAGCGCCTTGGGGTGCTTTCTTGATGCGTTGCTTAAGAAGGTTCCTAGGAGTACAGACCCAGGTATCATAACTGAGTTGTACTGATTGCTGGAGTTGCTTTTGAATGAGTTTTAGTGATGCCATGGTAGCTCTAAATAAAGACAAAGTTTTATTGTTAATATAATAAAAAGAAAAAACTTATTTACTTTTGGAGTTGTACTTCGATCATCTTCGCAATGATTTTGTCCAATGTAATATCTGCTTTCCAGTCGAGAAGTTTTGCTGCCTTTGTTGCATCACCTACACTTTTTTCTATATCAGAAGGACGTAAAAGGTTTTTATCAATAATAACATGATCTTGGTAGCTCAGTCCTAATTGAGAAAATGTTTTTCTTACAAACTCTTCTAGGGAGTGCATTTTTCCTGTAGCAATAATAAAATCATCAGGAACCTCCTGTTGTAATATCCTCCACATGGCCTCTACATATTCTGGTGCCCAACCCCAATCACGATGAATAGAGACATTGCCTAATTGAAGCTGTTCAGTAGAACCCTGTGCAATTCGCACCGCTGTAGAAATAATTTTTTGAGTAACAAAGCGTGCAGGGCGCAAAGGTGATTCATGATTAAAAAGAAGACCGGTGCTTGCAAAAAGTCCATAAGCCTCGCGGTAGTTTAAAACGGCAAAATGAGCAGCAGCTTTTGCTGTTGCATAAGGACTTCGAGGTCGAAAAGGAGTCTGTTCATGAGCGGGTGTGGGAGTATTACCAAAGACTTCACTGGACCCTGCATTATAAAATCGGGACTTCTGTTTCAAAATTCGAAGGCATTCTAAAATATGAATAGTGCTTACGGATATACTTTCAAAAGTCTCTACTGGATAAGAAAAAGAGAGTCCTACTGAGGTCTGTCCAGCAAGGTTATAAATTTCATCGGGCTGCACTTCTTGAATCGTAGTTAAAATACTACGAAAATCGGAAGTGCTCATCGATCGTAATGTTACATGATCTTTAATTCCTAATTTATGAAGTGCTAAAAAAGAGCCAATTTCATGATCGCGCGATGTTCCTACAACGGAATACCCTTTTTCTAATAATAAATGGGCTAGATAAGCACCATCCTGACCTGAAATACCGAGGATTAGAGCTGTCTTACTCATTGAAATTGCTGATAAATTGCTACCGTTTCTTGAAGTGTTTTCTCCAAGGAGAATCGACTTGCTTGTTCGATTGCTTTCAAAGAAGAGTTATTCCGTTCTTCTACGGAGGCATTAAGTAGTGAGGAGGCGGCCTCGGCAATTGCTCCGGGTGAAGCCTGAAGTGGATTTATAAGAATACCACTAGATCCAACAACTTCTGGCAGACTGCTTGTTTTTAATGCAATCACAGAAGTTCCCATGGTCATTGCCTCTAAAGGAGGTAATCCAAAACCTTCATACTCGGAGGGATAAATGAGAGCTTCTGCGTATTTATAAAGAATTGCTAATGTTTGATCATTTGGGTTTTCAATGAGGTCGACAGAATCCCAAATTCCAAGTTCTTTGACTTGTTGTTCTTCTTTTTCGTTCCAGAAGCTACCAATGATTACAAGGCGAAGATCTTTATTTTTTACCTTGAGAAGAGCAAATGCATTCAGTGTCAAATCAAAGTTTTTATAAGAATCGCGATTTCCTACAAATATAAAGTATCTTTGTTGATAGGGATTTTGTATCGAATTTGGAGGAGGTGATAAAGAGGAGGCAAGGTAAATAACGCTACTTTTTTTCTCACATTCGGGAAATCGCTCCAATAAGTCATTTCGTGTTGCTTCTGAAATACAGATGATATGATTTGCTCTTTTTATGGCAGCTGTTTGGCTACTAATAACTTTACTGCTCTTTTCCAATCGGTGCGGGAAGCGTGCCATAATAAAATCATAGACAGTAACAACAACCTTTCCTGGGATGTTATCCCAGGTCAATGGAGGGGTTATTTGATAGTAGGAGGTATGAATAACATCAATCGAGCGCAGTCTAGTATCTAACAACCAAGAGCTCCGTGATAACTGTTTAGGAAGCCAAAAAAACTTTAAGTCACTATTATTAGGAATATGAATTTTATTGGTTGTTTTTCTAAAAAAAAATGGGTGAAAAGTGGATGGAAGATTTGAAATAATATCGCTAATATAACGATTGATTCCCCCTGCCTTTTGAAGTTTGAAAATGTAAGTATCGTAGAGGATATTCATCTTTTATATGTAACGTTTCGTGAAGTATCTCTTCCCAAAAATGGATAGAGGATTTTTTAACCTACAAAGCCATGGAAGAGTCAGATCGACTTCTCGTAAGATCTTCGAATCTTCTAATAGAGTGGAGTCTTTTTTGAAACGAGGTGTGGTTAGCAAAAAGAGTCGTTTCCAAAAAAAATCGGGCATCCAGCTCATATTACAACTTAAAAGTCGTATCATTTGCTGATCATCAGCTCGTTTAATGTAGATTTTTCCCTGGGGAGAAACCCACAAGCGTTTCATATAATTTCTCACAATCCCTTTTTGAAATATAAACTCGTAACCATCACCCATTGCTAAGGCATCATCGAAAGCCTCTCCCTCTAGGGGTTGAGCTGCACGGCATGTTTTTATTTTTTCGCGGTGGCAGAATTCCTCAAAAGCATCCATCTCATTAAAGGAAAGAGTGACATCGTAGAGGAGTCGTTTTTTCTGTTTTTCAAGATAGATAGAGTCATTAAAAAGCTCGTTGATACAGCAGACATAGCGTTCAACAAGGGATTGTGATCCAACCCAAGCATTGAGGCAATTGCCACGACATTGGGTCGTTGCCTCCACATGACGAAAACGGTTTTCTACGTTATCAAGCGATTCCAAAAGGAGGGTATCGCTATCAAAAGTCCAGAAGGAGTCGATCTGCTCCTTTTTTAAAAACTCATTGATTAAAAACCAACGACGAAAAACAAACTGAAGCCATTTTTCAACACCTCCCTCTTTGGTGTAACGGTGACGTTCCCCTTGGATAACCTGAAAAACGCGTTCAAACTCTTGAAGGGGTTTCCCTGTGGCAAACTCTTCAAAGAAAAAAAACTCTGCAACTCCTTGTACGAAGTGACGATTGCTTTGATCACCAAGCAAAATAATTCGTTTCTCTGGATTCGTACGTCGTGCAGCCTCTAAGGTCCACCTTAAATAACGTGCCGGTCCATAATGAATAAAAATCAGTGGTGAAGATAAGGGCATGAAATTAATATAACTCAGGGACGATGAATAGAGGTTCTTAATCGCCGCTTAATTTTCTTGAGGGCATCGCGCACACCCCACACATGACCTACCCAAGGAATGACTGGAGGCTCTGGAATGGGCTCCATTCCTTGACGCCGTGCCCATCGATTAAAGGAATTAAAATTAGATTGATAGTAGCCATTACTATCTTTTCCTGAGGCAGCTGATTGAGGGTGGGAATGATGATCTATGTAACCAATAAGATTCTCATAGGCTCCTACATGCTCCATGAAGCTAGGAATCCAACGATCAACATAGGAGGCTCCTAAAAAAAGTTTTGGGATATCCTGACAAAGTAAGTTGTCCCAAAGTGCTATAGGAATGTAGAACATATCGACTCCGCAGCAGATTTCTAGTGAAGGAAGCTCTCGTCGCTGGAAGCCATAAACTTGATCTGGATTGGGAACATCAAAGGGATCTTTTGTTAAAATCACATCGGAATTCACCCAAACGATTGCTTTTCCAGTAGCCATTTTTCTAGCCCTTTCTAGAAGGTTTCCAAGAGGGACTAACTTTTTTCCAGCAGGGTAGGGTAATGGATCAAGATGTAAAAAGGAAATGCTCTTCTCAAGTTCTTTTTGGGCACGGAGGAGACGCGGTCTTGGAGCTTCAATTTTTAAATAAACAACAGGGAACTGCATAAAAAAATTACCAATAACATCCATCCTCAATTTTATCCCAACCTACAGGACGCTCTCTATCAAGAGGAGAAGTCCATGCCTCGGTCATTAAAGAACGATATCCCGAATACGATGGATGATGCGACCAACGTCCTCCACGTATACCAAAAAGGAGTTGTGTAGCACCACCTAAATGAACACACATTTTTCCCATCGCTTTGATTGCTGCTCCTAAGGGTAATCCATAAGCACCACAGCCAACGAGTGCAACATCAAAAGATTCCTGCTGTACCTGGATTTTAAGGGCCTCCAGCGTCTTAGACCAGGAAGGATATTCTCTTTTGTTGCCAGTGATGGTCTGAGGGGCTTGGATCACTCTTAAAGAAAAATCAGGGAGTATGTTAGGATTTTTAAACAGCTTATTTCGATGTAGTAGGTAGTTGTGCTGAATCGATTCTGAAAAAGGATGAACCACAAGTACTCTAAGACCTTGCAGAGAGAATGACCATGGTTCTTCTGAAAAGAAAGGTTCCAAGGCCCCAAGATCAGCAGTAAGGGCGTGAGGGGCATATTTTTTGATGAGCCATCCTTCGTAAGGAAAATGAAGGAGGCCGAGAAGGTCTGAGGAGCGAAGGGCTTCGAGATAGATTTTAGAGAAGCGATCCATTTCTTCGGAGGAAGAGGGAAATACCCCCGCATTAGTAGCTAGTTGTTCTTGGAGTTTTTCCTCTATTGTTCCCACTGTCAGTAAAGATCCTATCGCAAATCCTTCTAACCAACCCATTCGACCGACGAGGTACGGTCCTTTTTTTTGCAGTGCCTGAGTGATCTTGTGCTGACACTCCAGGGGTGTGAGAGAAGGAGGGTAAGAGCAAGAGGTGCGATATTTTTTAAAAAAGTTTCGAAACATATTGAGAGTCGGTCCCAAGGGTAGCAATTTTTTAAAAGAATGCAGTTTCTTAATTCGAAAGTGGTGTAAGGTCAACCTAAGTAATGGGTAATGGGTAATGGGTAATGGGTAATGGGTGATGGGTAATGGGTGATGGGTGAATATAAAGAGTGGAAAGCACTTTTAGTAGAATTGACTTGTTATGATGCAGCCATTTTAGTTTGAGCTTGCCGCAGGGAAGATACTAAATCCATTACCCAGTACTTGGCCTCTACACCTTGATACTACCAAGTATGGAGAGATTGAATGAAAAACAATGTGTCCTAGAAGAGGCTCTATTTACTATCTAGGCATCCACTTTTTTGCGGAATGCCGATATTCGAAAATTCTGGCAGCAGCAATGCCAAGGGTGCCAAGAGTGTAATTCCAAAGTAAACCTTTCAATATTGGATTGCAGCGTGTCTCCCAATAGCGCGTTAGTTTTTCCCGGAAGGTGGCACTTCGTACAAGGCTCATTGCCTCTTGGTAATAGGCATCACTGTTTTCGCTAAGCTGTCCGGCATGAACCCGAAAGGCTCCCAGGAGCGAGCGGATAGAGTGGAGCTCTGTGTGTTTAGCAAGCTCCGTCCACAAAAAATAATCACCAGCTAGTTTAAAAGAACGAAGTTTTTTAAAATCAATCATGCGATTCATCTTCTGTGACCAAAAGGTCGATTCTTGCTGAATGTTCTGAGGGTAGGAAGGATCAATATAATATCCATTTTCGATAAATTGACGACGATAACGTGGCGATTGTTTTGTATCGGTAATCTGAAGACGCTCGTTAATAATCGTGGAATAACCAGTGACCCATTCGATATTTGGATACTGAAAAACCTCTTGCAAGATCTCAAAGGCCTTAGGAAAGAGGATATCCCCAGCATTGAGATAACCGATAATGTCTCCAGTAGCTCTTGGGAGGGCTTTTGCAAGGGCATCATACATTCCACAATCGGGTTCACTGAAAAATTGAACCCCATGTTTTAAGTAAGGTTGAACAACGTCAGCCGTATTGTCGGAAGAGTCCCCATCGATGATCAGGTACTGAAGTTGAACCAATCCCTCTTTCAGAGACGATTGAGTCAGGATCGATTCGAGTGTTTCTGGAAGAAGATGGGCGCTGTTACGGCAGGGGGTGATGAGGGTGAATTTTAATGGCACGTTTTGAAAGTTTACTTATTCTGCGCACAAAAATCATGAATAGCTTCTATTTCATAGTTGAGCATAGCTTGAGTTAATCCTGGATAAACTCCGAGGAAAAGAGCACTGTTCATGATTTCATCGGCTCCCAAAAACTCACCAACAAGACGTAAGGCATTGGGACGGTCTTTTTTTAATTGAACAAATACCGGCTGACGTAGCAGATTACCGCCAAAAAACATACGTGTTCCAATTTTTTTTTCCTCTAGATAGCGGCCTAATGCGACATGAGAAAATGGTGCTGATGCCTTAACTCGAATCATGAATCCAAACCAGGAGCAGTCGGTGAGATGATCTGATGAGTCCCATGAAAAAGAGTAATCGACATTCCAGGCAGTAGCATGGGTCGGAAGTGAAAAATCAAAAAAGGAACTGAGGTCCTTCAGGCCAGAGCGCAAGTAGTCCCAGTTTTTTTTTCGTGCTGTGACATAAGAAGGAAGTTTTTTTAATTGCTGACGACCGATGGCTGCCTGAAGATCGAGCGGTTTGAGATTATAACCAAAATGGCTATAGATATATTTGTGATCATAGCCTTCTGGCAATTCTCCTAACTGCCACTGAAAGCGTTTCAAACAGGTATTATCTTTTCCAGAAGGACACCAGCAATCACGCCCCCAATCACGAAAGCTCTCAGCATAAGATTTCAGTGGTGGTCGAGATACGATATTAACAGCCCCTCCCTCTCCCATGGTAAGATGATGTGGAGGATAAAAAGATTGAGTGGAAAGATCACCCCATGTCCCTGTGTAGCGGGTGATGTGTGTTCCATTAAAGGGAATACCAGGAGAATTTTCTTTTACCCCAAGTGCTGTCGCTTGATCTATGGGCATAGAGTAAGTTGATCCTAAGGAATCACAGTTATCTTCAATGAGCCAGAGGTCGTGGCGTCGACAAAATGCTAAGACAGCCCCCACATCAAAGGGATTACCAAGAGCATGGGCCATCATGACAGCTTTTGTTTTTCCTTCACAAAAGGCCTCTTCAAGAAGATCAGGTTTTATATTTCCGGTGGTAGGATCATTATCAACAAAAACAGGAATAGCTCCCAGTTGAATAATGGGTGTCACTGTTGTTGGAAAACCTGCTGCAACCGTGATCACTTCATCGCCAGGTTGCAAGCGTTTATGAGGAGGAAGTTTATGAGTTGTTAGGGTTGCCAGTGCAATCAAATTGGCCGAAGAACCAGAATTTACAAGAAGAGAATATTTAACCCCAAGAAATTGGGCTAACTCTTTTTCGAAGGCCTCTCCTTCAGGTCCTAAGGTCAACCAAAAATCGAGCGTACTGTTTACAGCGGCTTCTACCTCATCTTCATTAAATACACGAGCGGCATAAGGAACAGGCGTTGTACCAGGAATAAAAGAAGTATTCTGTTCTGCTGCTATTTTATGAGGTTGGTGAACGAGTTTGGAATAAATACGTGTTAAACGAAGGATTTCAGACTTTAGTTGAGCTGCTGTCTTATCATGCATAATTTTTATTCTGCTATGAGGCCCAGGGTGCATTGGCTTTTTTAGCAGCAGTAAGATAGGAGCCTATTTGATGCTGGGTCATTTCAACATCACTACGTTTTTGTTCATGATGTGAGCGATACCATAAGGCTGTCTGAGCAATTGTTTCTTGAAAAGTCCACAATGGCTGCCACCCAAGCAAGTCAGCGGCCTTATCAATGGAAAGATGCAATAGTGGAGCTTCATAAAGAGCATTAGGATCACTGACGTCTTTCCAGTCTCCTGGCCAATACTTAAGAAACTCCAAAACTAAATCAAGCACATGATAATTTTCTTTTGGATTGGGTCCAAAATTAAAGGCTTGAGCTAATGAAGGCTCTTTCATAAGACGTGCACCTAGCCAAAGATAAGCACCAAGCGGTTCTAGTACATGCTGCCAAGGGCGAATGGACCCGGGATGTCGCAATGGTATAGATTCTCCTTTTTGTAAAGCACGCACACAATCTGGAACAATGCGATCCTCGGCATCATCACCACCGCCAATAACATTCCCAGCACGTGCACTAGCTATGCGCACCAAAGAGTTTGTTTTAAAATAAGAATGACGATACGCCTCAATAGCTATTTCGGCCATCGCCTTACTCGAACTATAGGGATCATGACCTCCTAAGGAATCTTCCTCGTGAAAGCAAATTCCGTGACCATGGTTTCTGTAGACTTTATCTGTAGTAATCATCACGGCAGCAATAGGAACTCGTGAAGAATGATGAAGGTGCTGAAGTTTTCTTAATGCTTCAAGAAGATGGATTGTTCCCATGACATTTGTTTCATAGGTTTCACGAGGTTGGGCATAGGAATAACGAACAAGGGGTTGTGCTGCTAGGTGAAAAATAAAATCTGGCTGAAATGATAAAAGACATTTTTCTAGTAATGAGGGATCTCGTATATCTGCAATGTGATGATGTAAGCGTGAAGCTAATCCAAGTTGATGGAAGAGTGAAGTTGAAGAAGATGGCTCTAATGCATATCCATAAACCTCTGCTCCGAGTAAAAGTAGCCATTCTGCTAACCACGATCCTTTAAAACCGGTATGCCCAGTTAGAAAGACTTTTTTATTTCGATAAATATTAGAAAAGGGAGCAAGCACTGATGAAAAAAAAGTTAAAAATTACCACACTTTCCACGGTGCGTTTCCCTGGCTCCAAAGTTGTTCTAAGAGCTGCCTGTCTCTTAAGGTATCCATGGGCTGCCAAAACCCATCATGGCGATAGGCGTTGAGCTGATGATCTTGAACTAATTTTTTCAATGGTTGTTGCTCCCAAATTGTTTGATCATCATCAATATAAGGTAATACTCCTGGCTCCAGTACGAAAAAACCTCCATTAATCCAACTTCCATCCCCCTCTGGTTTTTCAATAAATTGTGTCACTAAGCCATTGTTCTCCAAATGAAGCGCCCCAAAACGACCTGGAGGACGCACTGCTGTAATGGTAGCAAGGCATTCGCTCTTGCGATGCTCTTCTATTGTTTGCGAAATATTAATACTTCCTACTCCATCGCCATACGTTAAACAAAAAGTTTCCTTCTCGAGATAACGAGCCACTTTTTTTAACCGACCTCCCGTCATGGTCTCTTCTCCAGTATCTACTATGGTGATCTTCCAAGGCTCCGCATAACGTTCATGAATCTCCATCTCGTTATGCTGGATATCAAAAGTAACATCAGACATGTGTAAGAAATAATTAGCAAAGTATTCCTTAATCATATAGCCCTTGTGTCCTACACATATGATAAAATCGTTAATGCTATAAGCAGAATAAATTTTTAGGATATGCCAAAGAATCGGCTTTCCTCCAATTTCTATCATTGGCTTAGGACGCAGAGCAGTTTCTTCGGAGATTCTTGTTCCAAGTCCACCAGCTAAGATCACACATTTCATAAGAGCCTCAAAATTTATTGGTTTTTTTGAAAAAGGTCGACACCTCTCTCATAGAAAAACATTTTTATACGATAAACAAAAAGCTCCAATCCAACCAAAGCAACTCCTTTTAATGAGGATAGAGAATATTTTTTTTCAAAAGCATTACAAATAGTGAGTCCAAATTTTTTCCTTCGAGCTCTTAATGAGATTTTTATTTTTTCTTTTCTAATAAACCACTCGAAGGCCACAAAGTAACTTTTATAAAAATTTTCATGAAGGTAAGATAAAGAATTTTTATGCGAACGAAAACAAAAGAACGGTTTCTCGAGATAGCCAACGTCACTATTTTCTAAAAGTGCTCCAGCAATCATTAATGCATCTGTGCCCATTGCCCATTTAATAGGATCATAAACATCCAGTGATGGTAATTCTGTGTAAAAATGCTTTCTAGTTGCATTCAAAGGTAAGATCCAAGCGGCCGGAGAGACAGGCAGCGTTTGCAAAATAAATAATTTATTAAATGCTTCTTTGGAGGGTTCTTTTCTTAAAAATTGCTGAGAAAAAAATGTTGGTTCAAATCCATCCTCAAAGGCAATTTTAACTGTAGACATGAGTACATTGACCTCTTCTTTTCTCATGACTGCAACTGCATTTTGATAAAAAGGGCCACAAAGGTAATCATCACTCCAATGCCAGTGGACATGGGTTCCAGAAGCTTGAGAGAGGGCATGTTTCCAATTAAATAATGGACCACAGGACTCTGGTGGCTGTGTGAGAATTAATTTGGAGAAATTTTTATACCGCTCTTTCAGTATAGCAAGCGTTTCATCATGACTATGATTATCCGAAACAATAACCTCCATAATTTCAGGGCAATCATAGTTTATGATGCGATCAATTGCTTCACATACCATGGCAGCTCGGTTAAATGTAGGAATAAGAATTGATATTTTAATATCCATTGCAGTTATTGGTAAGACTCAATCCATGCACACATTTTTATGATACCATCAGCAGCACTTACTTGGGGAGACCATCCTAAGAGATTTTTAACTTTTGTAATATCAGCAATAAAAACTTTTTGATCACTTTCCCGTGGAGTGAGGCTCTGAAATACCAAAGACTTTCCAATAATGGATTCTAAATAAGAAAATAATTCTAATAGCGAAAGGCTTTGTTCCATACCTCCACCGATATTAAAAACCTGACCTTGAATTAGATCTCTCTTTTGCAGAGCAGTATAATAGAGATTAATAAGATCATCACTGTGGAGAAGATCTCGCACTTGTTTACCATTACCAGCAATGGTAAAGGGCTTTATCGATGGTTGTATTTGTTTCTTTTGATCTAATGCTTGCAAGCAAAACCAACTGATCCAACCCTGATCAAACGATGGAAACTGTCTGCCTCCATACATCGAAGAATGCCTAAATACAACCGTATGTAATCCATAGATACGTGCATAATCGAGCATGTATTGGTCTGCATTTCCCTTAGAGCATCCATAAGGAGAGCAGAAATTTAACGGTGTTAATTCATCAAATCCTTGAGGAAAATCGGGATATTCATATCGAGTGAGTGTTTCACGATAATGATATTGTTCTAAATCACCATAGACTTTATTTGTCGAAGAGTAGACGACAAGGGCTTCTGGGGCATATTTGCGAACTGCTTCTAGTAGATTAAAACTTCCGAGGGCATTAACCTCAAAATCGTAGCGGGGATTACTGATAGAGGTCGTCATGGCCACCTGTCCAGCAAGATGAAAAATGGCATCTGGTTTCTTTTGTGAAACAATATTAGCCACATCGTCGGCACTGCGAATATCACCATGGACAAAGGTAATGTTTCCATGAGTGCGTAGCCATTCTAGATTTTGGATAGCTCCACGACTAGATAGATTATCAAAAATAGTCAGTTCAGCACCTTGCTGAAGTCCTTCTAATGCAAGATTACTTCCCAAAAAACCACATCCTCCAGTAATCAACAACTTCATATTAAATTATAATGTTTTTCTAAGCCCTCTTGAAGAGAGAGAGAAGGGCTAAAGTGAGGTGGTATTTTCTTGGCAGCTTCGGAAAAAACGATATCGGTTCGATCAAGCTTGGGCTCAAATATAACACTTTCAGAATCTCTTCCTGCAATCAATCTCAATTGCTCTACAAGATGATAAATGGAAGTTAAATTTCCAGAGCCAATATCCCATTCAGAAATTCCATGAGACGATGACTCAATTGCTGCCATTATTCCAGAAATAGTATCATCGATAAAGAGCCAATCTCCGAGTGCTTTTCCACTACTTAGGGTTGCAACTTTCTTTTCTTTAAATTGGCGAGCGGCATAGCTCAAGACACTGGAGGGATGATCCTCTGGACCAAAGGTATGGAAAAGTGTTCCGAATATGGTGGCTCCTTGAAAATCATTGCTCCAGAAGGTTGCTAATTTCGAGGATGTTTCTTTTGTTACGATATAAGGATTATTTCTAAAAGCAGGTATTTGATGAAGAGTCTTCTCATAAAATGTTCTTGCAAGAAAAACCTTAGGGTTTTTGGTTGCTCTATTCTTGATAGAGTTTAATAAGCGCTCTGTCCCAAAAATATTAACCTGGACACACTCATCCCAATTTCTATGAGAAGATTTTACTCCAGCAGCTGCCAAGTGAATCACAGACTCTAGATTCTGCCATGGAATTTTTTCCAGTCCTTCTCCAGTAACAAGATCTCCTTGAATCGACTGGAGATTTTTTTCACTATCAAAAAAACCAAGATGATTTCTATTGAATGCAATCACATCATGACCTTGCTTTAAGAGAGTTTTAATTAAATTCCGTCCAATAAATCCAGATCCGCCAGTCACAAGTGTTTTCATCTCAAGTTGTTGTTTCTATCGAGTAAAAAAAGAATCTTTTTGAAAATTTTACCAATACCATGCCTCGCTTTTATAATACATAACCTAACAAAAAAGAGATTGAATCCTTTGTCTAATTTATTTTCTAGGAATACGCTTTTAATAAAGGATCTCGATGTGATCTGGTAGATACGATCAATGAATAAGATGTAACGACAGACCAGGTCATGAACAGCAATATCATTTATTTCATTACCAACTAACAATCTTATGAATTGAGAATTTCTTATTAATGCATCACGGGACATAGTCGTCACAATGTTTTCATCATGGAATCGGTAATAAATAGATGGTTGTTGGTAATAGTAAACTTCTCCCCTCCCCCATCATGTTCAACCAGAGTTCAATATCCGAATAAAGAATATCATTAGAATGAAATGCATTAAGTGATATGGCAACGTTACGGTTGAACACATTAGAAATCGTAGGAATCCAATATTGATTCCAAAAACCTGTTCTAAAAGTAGTGCCCTTAATAAGACCAAGATGATTTGAGGAGCCTATATTGCAACGGTTTGGATAACCTAAAACGCAATTGGTAATAACAAGATTTACATTATTCTCTTCAGCTATACTAACGGCTTCTTCTATATAAAAGGGGTTTAAGAAGAAATCATCGTCTGACAAGATCACGCAGTATTTCCCCGTTGCTAACTCAAGTCCTTTTCGCCAATTGGAGACTGCTCCAAGATTGATATTATTTTTAAAGTAATTTATCCGTTTATCTATAATTTGGTGAAGTTCCTGATTTGTTGCAGCTAGAGGTGAATTATCAGTAACAATAATTTCAATATTAGGGTAGGACTGAAGTTGTGCAGAACGAACAGCTCTCAAAAGATGCTCCGGACGATTAAATGTTGGTATTAAGATGCTGACGAGTGGTTTCATTAGAAACAAAGAGATTTCTCACCAATATTAATCTCCATTCTTCCTCTTCCATTTTCAGTACGTCGCTCGAGAGTGCCATTGGGCATCACTATCCAAGCCTCTTTGGCACCTGACTTGAGCAAAAAGTGATTATCGTTTTCGGCTTCTTGTAAAGAACGCTTGCGCGACACAATGCTCACCGAAATATCTGGGGCAGCGCTCCAGGTCGGTTCTGTTCTCATCGTTTTCATACGGCTCTCTGAAATCCAACCGATATCAATCGTGCGAATACCATCAGTAGTCTCAATGGCTGCATTAAAAGTGAGGTGTCCCTGGGGCAAATGCTGAGTGAGAAGTTGAGCCACCTTTCCAACTTGTAATCCGACATGACTTTCGGCAATACCAGGGAGAACATCATCAAGGTGGGTGAGGTGAAGCGATTCTAAATAGAAATCGGTAGCCTCCTTGGCAGTTCCGCAAGACACAATACGTCCCTCACTTAGAACAACACCATGGGTGCAGAGCTCGAGAACACTTTGTGCTGAGTGGCTGACAAAGATAACCGTAACACCCGAATCTCTAATTTCTGATATACGATTGAGGCACTTCTCCTGAAACTTGGCATCTCCCACGGCGAGCACTTCATCTAAAATTAAAATTTCAGGTTCCAGATGAGCTGCTACTGCAAAGGCAAGTCGCACACGCATTCCGCTTGAATAACGCTTCACCGGGGTATCCATGAAATCAGGAATTTCCGCAAATGCTACAATGCGCTCGTAGCGCTCATCAATTTCACGTTGCTTGAGCCCCAGGATGCTTCCATTGAGATAGACATTTTCACGGCCAGTCATATCATAATTAAAACCAGTGCCGACTTCTAGCAGGCTCGCAATACGGCCTTTGATAGAGACTCTTCCCTCCGTCGGTGCGGTGATCCGCGATAAGATCTTTAATAAAGTTGACTTACCTGATCCGTTGCGCCCCATAATGCCCACCACATCACCGCGTTGAATCTCTAAATTAATATCTTGAAGTGCCCAAAAATCATAAGGTGTCGGCATCCGATCAGTCTGATGGTCAAAGATAGAGGCATGCGGATCGGGCCGGCCTAATTTGCGCGCAACCCAGCTCTCGATTTGATCGACGAGCATTTGGCGATTGATCACCCCAAGGCGATATTTTTTAGCCAGGTTTTCTATTTTGATGACGATATCAGACATGCAAGAGGGTAATGGGTAATGGGTAATGGGTAATGGTTTTTTTATTGTTTTTGGCAATGGAGTTGTTGGCGAAGTTTAGATGCTAGAGCTCCTATCGAAAGAATGAGTGGTGTTAAATGATTTCTTAATTCATTGGCATTTGATGTAGTGAGATAATCAAGATCTTCGGAAGCATAAGTCATTGATTTTAATTCATTACAAGAACCTTTGGCTAGATCAAGAAAGTGAGCAAAATCCTTCTTTATTTTTCTTCCAAATCCTTCGGCAATATTGTTCATGACCGAAATAGCAGCTCTTTGAATTTGGTCACGAAAAGAGTAATCTCTACAGGAGTTGAAAGCTTCATAAATTTCTTTCACTAGTTTTCGAGCATCTTGCCAAATTCTTAAATCTTCAAAATTTTCTGCAAACATCACATCACTAAGTTTGTTGCCCCCATTACTTATTACTCATAACTCATTACAAAATATCCACACAGAGCCGCTCCGTACGATTGAACAAAACAATGCCAACGAAAACAGCAATAATACTCACCACACAACTTGTGAGGACCTGGAAGAAAGTTACTGTTCCTTGTCCCATGAAAGCAAATCGGAAGCCTTCGATCACGGAGACCATCGGATTTAGCAAATAAAGCGTACGAATTGGGCCCTCAGGAACAAGACTCAAAGGATAAACAACACAACTTCCATACATCCAAAGCTGGATAAAAAATCCAAGGAGAATTTGAAGATCCCGAAAACGTGTGGTGATAGCAGAGATAAAGCAACCTACCCCGAGTCCGAGTGCTCCCATTTGTATCAATAAAATGGGAAGAACGATCACACGCCATCCCATGCTAATGGGTGCACCATGCCATACATACCAAAGATAAAACCCAAGAAATAAGGCTAGCTGCATGCCGAATCCCACAAGGTTTACAATGAGCTGAGAGAGGGGAACAACAAGGCGAGGAAAATAGACTTTGTCAAAGAGCGAGCTATTGGAAAGAAAGGTGGAGGCGGTTCCTGTCACGCAGGATGAAAAATAGCTCCAACAAACCGTTCCTCCCATAAAGAAAAGGATAGGTGGAATCACTCCCGTAGAGATCCTTGCAATGTTAGAAAAAACGAGGGTGAACATCAGGCTCGTGAAGAGCGGTTGCATGATATACCAAAGGGATCCAAAAAAAGTCTGCTTATAGCGCGAGACATAATCACGATGAACCATCCTCATCATGAGCTCTCTGTAATCCCAAATTTCCTTCCAGGGAATATGCAAAAGGTTCACACGAGGTACGATGATCGTCGTCCATGCTTCTTGATTGGAGTGTGTGGGTGTCGGATGAGAGGTCAAAATAGTTTTCAATAAGTGAAATGAAAATAGGCTACATTTCTATCATCAAAGGCTAGTTATGAAAAGCAGTTAACCCGGATATTTCATACCGACTGTGTTGAGGTGGCTTCCCATCTTCCGTTGGTAATCAGCATGGAATATCCAAGTTGGTAAAAAAAAATAGAAATTCATTGAGAATTGATGACAACAACTCTACGTTGCGGAGCTTAACATGCTGTATGAAACATTCTTTCTATTCTCTTTTAAGAAATAATTTAGCTTCTACAGCAAAGTTTTTGCTCATTTT
>JAIPKF010000003.1 GCA_021733705.1 Chthoniobacterales bacterium | reverse complement strand
CAACCCTAGGAATTGTAAGTGATGAGCAACAGAAAGCTATCATCGCTAACATACTTGAAATCACTCGAAGAGAAGTCATTATTCCTCCAAGACGATCTAGATCTTGTGTCCGAGCTCTTCGCCAGCCCACAAAAAAATGGAAAAGACTCTTCAATCCCATTTCTAACTACTCCCCACTCCAACTAGAAATCATCTCAGCGTCATGAATTCCTTAAAGGCATTGGGGCTAGCCCGGATATTTCATCCCGATCACCTGCGGAGGCCAGGAAGCCAGATGGATGCTGCGTTGAGCTCGAAGTCCTCCTCAGGCAGTATGAAACATACAGCCACCGCCGCCATCCATCACCTTCGTTGACTCGCTCGCTCCCGCTCATCTCGCCCTTTCAGGGCTGCCTAAAGGCAGTCTCCACCGCGGTCTCCCGACCGCCGGTGGTTTCTGCATCAGGACTCGCGGCGCCTCGCGACGAACCAGTATGAATTATCCGGGCTAGATCTTAAAAAGGGTGAGTGCTGGATCAGAACTGATATCCTACCGTGAAATTAAACTGACCATTGCTCTTGTTATAAGATTGATATTTCACAGGATATCCCCAATCGATGTTTACAGGGCCAATCGGCAGTTCTAAACGGACACCAATACCGACATCACCACAAGCATCAATCGTGGAGTAATCATAGGAGCCTGCATTGACCATTCCCCAGTCGCTAAAGAGAGCTGCACGTACCCTTTTGATAATGGGGATGGTTAATTCCCCAGTCACATAAGCAGAGGAGTTACCACCAATAGGATTACTATTCCCATCGACAGGACTTACTTTACGGAAGAAGAAACCGCGGAGGTTGTTAGCACCACCAAGATAGAGTTCATCAAAAATTGGAGGTGTCCCAACTCCTTTGGAACCACCACTCCATGAGTTCACAGCTGCAATAGCACCTTTGGTTAAAAAAATCATATCCCAGGGAAGTGAGAAATATTTTTTTCCTTCTATTGTGAGTCCATAATCTTGAACATTCCCTCCTAAACCTCCACCAGCACCAAAGAAAGTAAAGTCGACTTGATGTCCTTTACGCGGAAGAAAGAGATTATCGCGCGTGTCCCAATTTAATGAAGCCAGGATAGCACTCTTAAAGTAGGGACTATTGTTGGCATCACTCTGAATCGGGCTGTTGGCTGGGACAGAATTATTTTGAACATTAAAAATGGATATTTGTTCAGGACGGTATTCCAAACTTCCTGCCAAGCAAGGGACAATCTCTTTACGTACTTGAAGCGCTCCTCCCCAATTCGATTGATTGTAGACAGGGCTTAGGAATGAAGCCTCATGGTAATATACTTCGCCACCAACGGAAACTTTATATCCCAAAAACCATGGCTCGGTTAATGAGGCTGTAAAATCTTTACGTTGAATACCATATTGGACACGTGTTCTGAAACGCTCTCCCCCACCTGTAAAATTGGGCCAATTAAAAAGATCAAAGTTGGATTGTTCTAATTCGGCAAAACCAATCAAGCTATCAATTGTATTATATCCAGCACCAAAATGGAGTGCTCCCGTTTTCTTTTCTTCGACAATGACCTTGAGATCTTTGCGGCCTGGTATCAGCGTATCTTCTGGAACGCAGTCGACTTTAGAAAAATAATTTAGATTCATTAATCGAGTCTTACTTAAATCAACAGCACTTGTATTATAGATTCCACCTGGCTGTACGACCATTTCACGACGAATGACTTTGTCCTGAGTACGCGTATTTCCTTGGATCGTTACTAAATTGAGATACGACTGAATTCCCTCCTCGACATGATAAGTGAGGTCGATTTGAGTTTCTGAAGAAGGAGTGATTTGCGGTTGCACCACCATGTCTACGTATCCGCGTGATCCATAAAAATCACGTATTTTTTTTAAATCGGCTCCCATTCCCTCGGGTGTATAAAGCGATCCCGATTTCATCTTCATCTCATTTTCTAATGTCGATGCAGGAGCTATATTCATTCCCTCTATTTTCATCCGACGAACGCGATATTGAGGTCCTTCTTTAATAGTAATGGTTAAAGTGAGTCCATTTTTTTCATTAGGGGCTGTTTGAACATCAGTAACCTTTGCATCGGCAAAACCACGATTTTGATAAAATGTACGGATTAATTCTTGATCTTCTTCAATGTCTGCTGGAAGAAGCCGGCCATTCTTAGTTAAAAAAGAAAGAATATTAGCCGTTTTAGTTTTCATCACCTTGAGAAGATCTTTGGGCTGTATTGAGTAATTTCCAACAAAACGAATTTCTCTCACTACGAGTTTTGGTCCTTCATGAATGCGAAAGAGAACACGCATTCGTTTGCTTCCCATTTCAGAGGAAGAGGTCTCCACCTGAACATCCGTGTAATTACGGTCTTCGTAGAGTTTCGAAATCTTCTGACGATCATCTGCAATATGCTCTTCGCTAAAAGCATCTCCAGGTTTTGTAGAGATTTCTTTTCGAATTTTAGAAGCGGGAATTGCTGAAGCTCCTTCAATGAGGACCTCTTCAATTTTGGGCCGACCTTGAAGAAGAACCGTCACTTTTAATCCTCCCTCGATAGGTTCTGCAAAAATTCTTGCATTAGAAACTTCTCCCGTAGCGTAGAGCGCTTTGACATCTTCCTCTACCAAATGATCATTAAACGGCTGATCCACTTTTGTGGCCAAGTTATCTAAAACGCGTTCACGACTCATACTACTAAAGCCGACAAACTGAACATTGATCTCCTTAATAAGTGGCGCTGAAGGCGCTCCTGCAAGGACTTGAGAGCTTAGGGAGGAGGAGAATAGAAAAACAATACCCCAGGCAACGAGAGCGATTTTTTTAAAAGAATTTGGGGAAATAAGGATCATGCGTATTGATTTATCAAAACTTCCATTGAAGAGTGAAACAGCTCTCAGGGTCAAGCTGGAACGAGCTTTTGAGAAAGAAATTCACAAGAATGGAAAAAGATCAAAGAATTTTATTCATAAGAATGAAAGGAATGAAGAATTTTTGAACATCAAAGGTACGTGGTTATAGCGTTTGGGAGCAGCCTTCTTTTCAAAATAAATTTTTTTTGTTTTTATCCTTTGTCATCCCTTTCATCCTTATTAGTTAATTTCGTTCTTCTCTCAAAATCGGCAGTAACTCCGACAACTCTATAATTCTAAAATCAGGTTGAACGTCGCTCTTTTCTTTGGCGTCCCCAAGGTCGATCCAGACAGAACGAATTCCGGCCGCACGTGCTCCAGCAATATCGCGCTCAAGGCTGTTGCCAATCATGATGACCTCAGAAGCCGTGACTCCAAGTTGCTCTAGCATTTTTTCAAAAATGACTGGCTTCGGCTTTCCAATGCCATGCTCTCCAGAAATAATCACGACTGAAAAAAACTTCTCGAGACCAGAAGGCGCTAGTTTTTCCCGCTGTAAATCAGGTGCCCCATTCGTCAAGAGACCGAGATGATACTGTTGCGAAAGCTCTTGCAGTAAGGCTGCCACGTCAGGAAAGAGCCGCTGGCGAGCACGCCGCTCTTGCACAAAAAGTGCAGCGCATTCTTTTGATTTCTTTTCTAGTTCTTGAGAAGAAACTTTTTGATCTTCGAGTACTTCTTTAAAAACTTGCTCTCGATATTGAAGAGCCCATGCACGCAAGGCGCGCAACTTTTCGCTTTCTCCTAAAAAATTTCCCCAAAGGCATTCCATCGCACTGATCCCAATGGCATGACAAAAAGGATGACACGGTCCCTCTTGCCAATGTCGGTTGGCCACAACTCGCACGGTGGTAGCGAATGCCTCCTGCTTAAGCTGAGATGACGCACCAACATGCGCTGCGACAGCTTTCAACGTCTCTTGAGAAACTTCTTCATCAACGAGGAGCGTATCATCAAGATCAAAAATGAGAGCGCGAAGAGGAGTTTTCATTAAAATATTCAGATTAGGACAGAAGAGTCAGCACTCATATCATTATCGTAAAATAAAATCTAAGAATATTTATTTTGGAGAGACCATTGATGAACGGGTAGAATAAGCGGCATGATTTTTTCTGCATTAAAAAAATTGTTTCCACTCGTTGCTGCTCTCTTTTTTCTGAGGAGCCTTTGCATTCCTGCGATAGCTCAACAAAATCCATCGACGTCACTGCCACAAAAATTAGCAACCTTAGAAACCTCTGCTCATGGGCGCATTGGCGTGTGTGCCATCGACACATCCAATAATAAATGCCTCCAATACCGAGCTGAAGAGCACTTTCCATTTTGCAGCACCTTCAAAGTCATGGATGTGGCAGCCATTCTAAAGCAGAGCATGACTGACAATAATTTATTGCAGCAAAAAATTATTTATACGGAAAAAGAAGTAGAGGCATCGGGCTATGCACCCATTACTAAAAATTATCTCTCTACCGGAATGACTATTAGCGACCTCTGTGCAGCAGCTATTGCTTACAGCGATAACAATGCAGCAAATCTTCTCATGAAAAAACTGGGTGGACCTCAAGCAGTCACTGCTTTTGCGCGTTCCATTGGTGATTTAACTTTCAGACTTGAGCGCTGGGAACCTGAGCTCAATTCAGGAATCCCAGACGATTTGCGTGATACTTCGACTCCGGCTGCTATGGAAAATAGTTTGAAAAAACTAACGCTCGGCACTGCCTTAGGATTGCCACAACAAAATCAACTCATCACGTGGATGAAGAAAAATACCACTGGCGATACTCGAATTCGAGCTGGTGTCCCCACAGGATGGATTGTTGCTGATAAAACAGGATCGGGTGATTATGGAATTACCAATGACATTGGCATTATTTGGCCGCCAAATGCTGCACCTATTGTTGTTGTCATTTATTTTATCCAAGATCAAAAAGAAGCGCCTCGACGAGACGATGTTATTGCATCAGCTACAAAGATTCTTCTGGATGAGTTTGACGCGACTAGAAAATAGCATCTCTCCGATAGTGTCTCTTTGAATTTATCTCGAAGTCAAATATTGCAATCGTTTCACGATAAAATTATTTAAGCTCTCTCCAGCTTGCTGCGCAGAAATAGCCAAGAAACGGTGCAGTTCTTCGCCTGTTCGCAGCATGAATTTGCCACTGTATTTTTCTTTTCTTGGATGAGGAAGAGGCTTCCCATCTTTGTTGTAAATATCAATCCATTCTTGGACGATCATAATAAGTTGCTTCATCACTTCAGCCTCTGTCTTTCCATCACAGCAACGACCGATGAGTGGTGGTGCACTGCCGATAAAGCAGTGATCTTTATCACTCCATTCGATGACTTTCAAATAATCTTTAGCAGTAATTTTTTTCATTGTTTTGCCTCCATGATAGCTTCCCTGACATTTTTTTCTTTGTAATGCAGTGCATCGTCTCCTTCTTTACCTGAAATGGTGACAGTCGCACCGCAACGATGAATGAAATTTCAACCACTTCTTTTTCCTCCTCGATCAACAAAACCAGCTCTTTTTAGATTAGCAATCAGTTGACGAATCTTTCTAGGCATGCGTCTCATGGTACCACTATGATACCATTTGTCAAATTTTAAGAAATTTTTTTCCTTACCCCGCATATTTCATACTGAATCGTCATGAGGCGCCGTGCAAAGCTTATTAGTACAAGGCGTGCGAAGGATTGGGATGCCGGGCTGTATGTTTCATACTGCCCAAATCACAATTCGAGACCAACGCAGTAATGATGAGCTTTCCACAAGCCGTAATAGATTTAGTATGAAATATCCGGGTTACAGCAACTCCTCCCAAAAAGTGATTTCAGGAGCACTCACACAAAGTTCATCCACACGTTTTAAAAGCTCTCGCACATGAGCAGCATCCATCCTTGCTTCCCGGCTTCCGTAGTAGATCAGTATGAAATGTCCGGGTTAACGCTATTCGAGTCAGTCACCTTGGCAGTTACCTATAATTCCATTTGCCTCTGGCGCTGAGATGCGCGATACTCCTTGGCTTTCTTAAGAATCTTTCTTCTTAAGAGAATTGATGCACTCATGATAACCACTACTCCAGATTCCAAAGAGGTGGCACAAGCCCCTATCAACCTTGCATTCACAAGCGAGCAAAAAATTGCTGCTTTGCGTGAGATGCTCCGTATTCGTCGTTTTGAGCAGCAAGCACTCAAGTTCTATAATCAGGGAAAGATGGGGGGATTTCTCCATCTCTATATTGGCCAAGAGTCGGTTGCTGTTGCTGCTGCTTCGCTCATGAATGGCCATGATGAAATGATTACTGCTTATCGTGATCACGGCCATGCATTGGCTGTTGGAATGAGCATGGAGGAGTGTATGGCAGAGCTCTTTGGCAAAGCCACGGGGTGCTCTAAAGGAAAGGGGGGGTCGATGCACTTCTTTGCTCCCGACAAACACTACTGGGGCGGTCACGGAATCGTTGCTGGTCAGGTCCCGCTAGGTCTCGGATTAGCCTTTGCTTTGAAATACAAACAGATTCCTGGATGTGCTCTCTGTTTTCTTGGTGATGGAGCTGTTAATCAAGGTGTCGTTGCCGAATCACTCAATCTTGCTTCACTCTGGGATCTTCCCATTGTTTTTATTATTGAGAATAATGGTTATTCGATGGGAACAAGCTTGGAACGCTCTTCTGCAATTGACAACTGCCTTGCTGAAAGAGCTGCCGGCTTTAACATGAAATGGAGTGTGGTTAATGGCTCTCATTTTTATGAACTAAGAGCGACGCTTCATACCTCTATGGAGGAGGCTCGAACGACCTTACGTCCTGTTCTTTTAGAAATTAAAACCTACCGCTACTACGGCCACTCTATTGCGGACGCTAATCATAAAAAATATCGAACTGCAGAAGAGATTGAACAATATAAAGAAAATCATGATCCCATCTCCTGTTGGCAACATCAGCTCTTGGAAGAGAAGATTCTCACGGAATCGATGCTAGAATCGATCGACGGAGCTGCAAAAGAAGAAGCAGCAGCTTCGGTTATTTTTGCTGAAGCAAGTCCCTGGCCTGAGCCGGAAAGTATTTTTACCGATATCTACTACGAGGTTGACCAAGCGAGCGAAGCAGGTAGGACTGGGGTTCATTTTTTTAGTGATTCCCGTTAACGATTCCGAATAACTAATGAGCATCTCTCTTTAACTCCTTGATTCAATAGCCATGCCCCTGATCACCTATCGAAAAGCCCTCAACGAAGCCTTCAGTGAGGAACTGACACGCGATGACTCTGTATTCTTAATGGGAGAGGAAGTTGCAGAGTACAATGGAGCTTACAAAGTCACAGAGGGACTTTGGGAACGCTTTGGTTCCAAAAGAGTCATTGATACCCCCATTAGTGAGGCAGCTTTTTTGGGACTTGGTGTTGGAGCGGCTATGATGGGGCTTCGGCCAGTAGTGGAGTTGATGTTCTGGAGTTTTGCCTATGTTGGCTTTGATCAAATTATCAACAATGCAGGGTGTGTTCGTTACATGTCAGGGGGACTTATTAATGTTCCAATGGTGATTCGTGGACCAGCGAATGGTGGAACCAGTGTCGGTGCCACACATTCACATACTCCCGAAAACCTCATCGCTAATACTCCTGGTTTAAAAGTAGTCTGTCCTGCTACCCCCTATGATGCTAAAGGACTCATGATTGCTTCGATTCGTGATAACGATACGGTTTGCTTCATGGAGAACACACTTCTTTATGGTAATACAGGAGAAGTTCCTGAAGGATCTTATACGATTCCTCTCGGTGTTGCTGATATCAAACGTCTAGGAACCGATATCTCCTTCATCGCCTATGGTCGAGCTGTCTTAACCGCTCTGGAAGCTGCTGAGATCCTTCAAGCTGAACATGGAATTTCCGCTGAGGTCATCGATCTGCGTTCGATCCGTCCTCTCGATGAAGAGACACTTCTCACCTCTGTAGCTAAAACACACCGCGTCCTCCTCATCGATGAAAACAAACCTTTCTGCGGTGTGAGCGCACAAATTGCCGCGATGATTGCCGAAAAAGCCTTTGATGAACTCGATGCCCCCATCCTCCGAGTCACAGCCCTGGATGCTCCTGCCATTTATAGTATGCCTCTTGAAAAATTGCAGTTACCGACTCCTGAGCGTATTATTAGCAAAGCATTAACCCTGTTTTAGAACACTCACCCTCTTTATAATATGCCTGAAATCACCATGCCCAAGTTAAGTGACACGATGACCGAGGGAACCCTCCTTCGCTGGTGCAAACAAAAGGGAGACCCCATTGAAATTGGTGATCTTCTTGCAGAAGTGGAAACGGATAAAGC
Source organism: Chthoniobacterales bacterium (assembly GCA_021733705.1). Classification (GTDB taxonomy): domain Bacteria; phylum Verrucomicrobiota; class Verrucomicrobiia; order Chthoniobacterales; family UBA6821; genus CAIWMF01. The sequence goes on along the minus strand of JAIPKF010000003.1, from coordinate 17,167 downwards.
CACTATGGAAATGGAGGCCTTTGAAGAAGGAATCCTTTCCGAACTTTTTGTTGAAGAAGGAGCAAAAGTGCCAGTAGGGTCTCCCATTGCTTTTATTTTAGGAAAAAATGAAACCCTCACAGAGAGAAGTCCATCGACGTCGCCTCTAACCCCCCCCCCTTCTTCCACTTCAAACTCTCTTACCCCTCAAGCCATCACCCCAGGATCTTCTCGGCAAGCGGTTCCCAGTAATACCACAATCTCTTCGATTCGGATCAAAGTCTCTCCACTTGCTCGCAAAATTGCAGCGGAGCGTGGTCTTCGTTTGGAAACAGTTGCTGGAAAAGGAACTGGTCCTGGTGGAAGAATCATTGCCGCTGATGTGATTCATGCTCCCCTTACTCCAATACCGACCTCTACTGGGACGGCTTCGAGTTCTTCGATCCTCCCAACCCCCATTAGCGGAAATCCACATACTGAAATTCCTCTGACCAACATGCGGCAGATTATTGCCCAACGTCTCTTAGCAAGCAAAACAGACATCCCTCATTTTTATCTTTCCATCGAAATCGATGCTGCCCCCATGGTTGCTTTTCGAAAAGAATTCAATGCCACAGGAAATAAAATTACCTTTAATGATATTGTTCTTTTAGCTGTTGCTCGTGCAGCCATAGAAAAGCCAAAAATCAACGCTGCATTTGGAACAACCTCTATTTTTCAATATGAAAGCGTGAACCTCTCTGTTGCTATTGCTGTGGAAGAGGGGCTTGTCACTCCCGTGATTCGCGATGCTCACCTCAAATCCCTTCCAGAAATCAGTGCTGCTGTTAAGGACCTTGCCACACGTGCTCGGGAGAAAAAATTGAAACCAGAAGAATTCTCCGGTGGCACGATCACCGTTTCTAATCTTGGGGCCTATGGTATTAACCAATTTTGCGCCATCATTAACCCTCCTCAAGCTGCTATTCTAGCAGTGGGGGCCATTGTGAAAAAACCGGTCGTCGATGCTCAAGATCAGATTGTGATCGGACAGCGTCTCTCCATAACGCTCAGTGGTGATCATCGTGTGGTAGATGGAGCTGTGGCTGCTGAGTACTTAGCTGCTCTTAGGTTGTTGCTAGAATCACCGAGTAGGTTACTCACTGTTTAGCCCGTGTGAAATATCCGGGTTAACCCCGAAATCGATTGACTCTCCCCTTCTCACAAGAGTAATTCCAATTGATTGACTCCGCCCAAAGCAAGAGCATCGATGCCTAAATATCTGAGATCCCTTGCGAATTCTTCTGTGTAGCCATGTACGGTATAAATTTTTTGAGCTTCAACTTCTTCAACATGCTCAATGAGCTCCCCATGATCTGCATGATCTGATAGAGGAAAAGCCTCATCACATTGGTAGCGATAGATTGCTCCCTCATTCACTGCCCAACCACTTATTATCGCAGAGCGAATTTTTTTAAGTGAGGATAATGAAGAGCGAACATTGGGAGGAAGAATGAGGACCTTTTTCTCATGATTGACCTTATCCCACACGGTGTAAGAACCGAGATCAATACCATGCTCTTCGTAAACAGCACTTATCTTAGCCACAGATTCGTGAATCACAGGATTGATCCCAGCTTGACTTAGAATCGCCATGAGTTCTTGAGCTTTACCCAGAGAATAGGCGAGGAGAACGGGATTTTCTTGAGACTCGAGGGTCCTATGACAGAAATCAATAATTCTCTGATGCGTCTGTTCACTTGGAGGAAAGGAGTAACGGGGTAGCCCAAAGGTCGACTCAATGATCAGCGTCTCTGCCTTACGAGTTGTAGCCTCCTCGCAAGTGAGGCTCTCCCTTCTCTTAAAATCCCCTGTATAAAGAAGACTCCCCTCTTCCGTTTCCACAAGGACCTGTGCTGATCCCAAAACATGACCTGCTGGAATAAGGGTAATTCGAGCATGAGATCTCTCCCAAGGAGTAAAGTAGGGTAGTTCATGAATAATCGTTCGAGAAGGAGCAGTTTTCCTAGCCTTCATGAGTGCTATCGTTGCTGGAGTTGCAATGGTCTCCCGATGCCATCCTGCATGATCACTGTGAGCATGAGTCACAACTCCCAAGGGAACAGTTTTCTTGGGATCAAGCCAGAGAGCAGCACTTGGAAGATAAATTCCTTTTTTAAGTTGAACATTGATCATTTAGCCGGGCTAGCCCGGATATTTCATACTGAATCGTTATGAGGCGCCGTGCAAAGCTTATTAGTACAAGGCGGACGAAGGATTGGAATGCCGGGCTGTATGTTTCATACTGCCCAAATCACAATTCGAGACCAACGCAGTAATGATAAGCTTTCCACAAGCCGTAATAGATTTAGTGTGAAATATGCGGGCTAGATTCTTGCTATGGGAAGTTCTCGCCAATCGGTTGTGTAGCGAGGGGAACGCCTTTGAGATCTCATTTTCCACCCTTTGCTGGATTGTTTGGTTCCCTGAGAAGCACGCGTAATTAATGGATTTTTGGGGTCTCCTAGCTTCTTGTTGATCGCATCACAAATTTTATCAATGTCACCCCTTGGATTTGTGACTGGAATATCAAAAAGGCTCGGTTGAAAGGAATCCTCAGAGACTAATCCTCCAAGAAAAATGCCCGTTTTCTTGTAGCGGTATCCTGAGCGGTAGATCGAGTGGAGCATCTTCCGTGCAATATTCATTAATTGAGAAGTGGAAGCCGTAGGGGTAAGGAGAGCGTGTCCTATTGTAGGAGCATACTGTGGTTCTTCTTTTTTAAAACGATTGGTCTGAAGAGAGACTTGAAGGTGCGATGCCAGTAGTCCGAAGCGCCGAATTCTCTCAGAAGCACGAGCCACATGGTTGGCAAGAGCCTCTTCAAGCTCCTCGAGAGACTCTACAGAACTCCCAAAAGATCTAGAAGCCATGACTCCCTTACGAGCTGGAGGTATCTCTTCTAAGTTCATGCAGGAGATTCCATTTAACTCTCGAAGAAGTCTTTCTCCCACGACCCCTAACTCCTTTCTAATACAAGCAGGACTGGCATTCTTGAATTCTAAGACTGTTGTCATCCCAAGATGTTGGAGCCTTCTTTCAAGATTTTTTCCTACTCCCCATAGATCACCTGTACGAGTAGAAGCCATGATATCATTGGAAAAGGGATGATTTTCTAATTCAAAAAGCCCACCATAACTATGATTCTTTTTGGCATAGTGATTAGAAAGTTTCGCAAGGAGTTTCGTGGTTCCCATGCCGATGCAGACAGGAATACCAGTCCAGCGTAGAACCTTTGCTCGAAGCTTGCTGGCAGCCTTTTCATCAAATTTTTCAGGAAGCTCCAGGAATGCTTCATCAATCGAGTAGACTTCAACAGATGAGACCTCCTCTCGTAAAATCGACATCACCCGAGCAGACATATCACCATAGAGCGTGTAGTTAGAACTTAAGACATGCACTCTATTTTTTTGAATCACTTCCTGCTGCTCATGGAGGGGGGCCCCCATCGGGATCCCTAGATTCTTTGCTTCTTGGCTACGCGAGATAATACATCCATCGTTATTACTCAAAACAACGATAGGAACCTTAAGAAGCCGTGGGTTAAAGACTCTCTCGCAGGAGCAGAAAAAATTATTACAATCAACAAGAGCAAAACGACGTGTGCTCATGGTTACTTAGCCCGATGGATCACAAAGGTAACAGCTCCCCAAATAGTGAGCTCCTGATTTTCTCCGACCTCGATAGGATGGAAAGCTGGGTTTTCTGCCTCAAGGAAGATACGGTCCTTCGTTTTACGGAAACGTTTTACGGTGAACTCCCCATCAATCATCGCCACAACAATCTGGCGATCAATAGGGGTTACGGAGCGATCAATCACCAGAATATCACCAGAATGGATATTGGCATCCCTCATAGAATCTCCACTGACGCGCACAAAGAAAGTTGCTGCAGGATTGCCAATCAACTCCTCGTTGAGGTCGATCGAGCGCTCCATATGGTCATCTGCTGGTGAGGGAAATCCTGCTTCAACCTTGGCTGTGACCATGGGAATCCGGAGTGATGTACGTACTTGAAAAGGGATAGGGGAGGAGATTTCCATGCTTAATAATAGGGCTCGGGATTTCTCACAGTCAAGGTCCCTCACTTTAGAAATAACGATTATTCTGGTGGAGCCATGGGGATTCGAACCCCAGACCTCCTCAATGCCATTGAGGCGCTCTACCAACTGAGCTATGACCCCTAACGAATAGTTCATACTTATCACCAGTAAAAGCTGGTGTGGATGCTGTATTGATCTCGAGGACTTCCTCGGGCAGTCTGTACTCCTACAGCTAGTGTCGTTATCTATCACCTTCGTTCTCTCAATCAGAAAACGAGGCCGCCTCGCCACGATCAGTATGAAATATCCGAGTTAAAGTAATCGTAAAAAACTCTCTGAGCAACTGGAAAAGTTTCTAAGGATGATTTTACAAGGAGAGCTGTTTTACCTCCTGAGTAAATTGGGATATTTCCTCCGAAGTATGGGTTGCTGTCATTGTGATACGAAGTCGTGCTTTATTCTTAGCAACCGTCGGATAGCGGATAGCAGGGACAAAATAACCTGCCTCTCGTAAGCACCGTGCTGCCACGAGAGCCTTTTCTTCATCTCCTAAAATAAGAGGTAAAATGGCGCTCTCGGGTTGTTGTTGAGACAAAGAAGAAGCAAGTTGCTCTATATTGTTCCATAATTGAACTGCTAGAGCCTCTCCTTCCGAAGAGTTGATAATACCAATACTCGCACGTGCTGCTGCAATAAGGGAAGGAGGAGCAGCTGTTGTATAAATAAAAGAGCGAGCACGATGGAGGAGGTAGTCGACTATCGTACGCGAGGCGCAGAGATATCCTCCCGAAGTCCCAACGGCCTTGCTAAGGGTTCCCATTTGAATATCAATACGACTCGCAAGTCCTAACTCCCCAATCACTCCCCCCATCCGATTTCCTGAAGGCCCACGTATCCCAATAGCATGCGCTTCATCCACGAAAAGGAGCGCTCCATATTTTTCTTTAAGGATGACTATTTCCTGAAGAGGTGCCACATCTCCATCCATACTAAAAACTGATTCAGTAATAATTAAAATCTCTCCTGAAGGAAAAGTACTCCGTGCCCAACGTAAATGGTCTTCTAACTGAGTTAAATCATGATGTTTGAACACACGCACTAGAGCCTTACTTGCCCGAGCTCCATCAATCAAACTTGCATGCACAAGCTTGTCTAAAATAATCACATCGCCCCGTTGCATGAGGCTAGAAATAGCACCCATAGCCGCTGCAAAGCCTGAGGAAAAAAGAAGGGCTGCCTCTGTTTGTTTCAGTGAAGCTAACTCCTCCTCCAAGAGTTGATGCTCTTTTGTATTTCCACAAATAAGTCGCGAGGCTGTGGCCCCATATCCAAAAGAAGAGCATGCAGCATGAGCGGCTTCTTGTAGTGCTGGATGACCGCTTAAACCAAGATAATCGTTAGAGGAAAAATTACAAAAGAGACGTCCTTCAATCAGAAGGAGGTTCCCGGAAGAACGTTCTATCAGGGCTGGAGAGCGCCAGAGCTTTTTCTTTTTTAAGAGTGCTAGCTCTGCAGCAAGTCTATGTTCCATGAAAAAATCTATGAATCACAACGATCCAGAGAAGCACAAATCTTGCGGATCACTGCAGGCCCATGATAAATCAGTGAAGTATAGATTTGAACAAGATTTGCTCCTGCCTGGAAACGCTCTTGAGCAGAAGCTTCATCGTCAATTCCACCACAAGCAATCACTGGAAGAGAGGTGTGCTCTCGAATGATCCGTAACGCTTGAAGCGACCGTGAACGTAGAGGAATCCCACTCAGACCTCCAGCCTGATCCCTCTCCTTTGAAAGTATTGAATGGTCAAGTGTTGTGTTAGTTGCAATGAGACCGGAAAGCTTTTCTTCTTCTGCTAGTGCTACAATAGCGATGAGATCCTCCTCTGCAAGATCAGGAGCTACCTTGATAAAAAGCGGCTTCTGGGGTGAGCCTTCCCAATCACGCACTGTTTTTACTATAGAGGCTAAGGCCTCCTTGGCCTGAAGATCTCTCAATCCAGGAGTGTTAGGAGAGCTGACATTGAGTACATAATAATCACCTAATTCATGAAGCTGTTGAAAACTGGAGAGATAGTCCTTTGCAGCTTCTTGAATCGGAGTCACACGGGATTTGCCAATATTCACTCCCACAGGAATACGTGGCCAACAATCCTGCTCTTTCATTCTTGTTAGACGATGAGCGACAGCAGCAGCTCCTTCATTATTAAATCCTAATCGGTTAATGAGGGCTTCCTCTTCTGGAAAACGAAATAGACGCGGCTTGGGATTTCCTGGTTGTGCATGTGCTGTAATGGTTCCTATTTCAATAAAACCAAATCCAAGAGCCTCCCATGCAAGTAATGCCACTCCATTTTTATCCATTCCGGCAGCAAGACCAACCGGGTTGGGAAAGTCGATTCCTGCCACGCATCGAGGAGAAGTGGGAACAGAACCCTCAAGTGCTGTAATTATTTTTTCTAGAATAGGAGCCCCTAGTGGAATAGTGGATATAAGAGCAAGGCTTTTGACAACTGCTTCGTGAGCAAGTTCTGGGTCAAGCCGAAAGAAAAATGGACGTGCTAGTTTTCGGTACAACACAGAGAAAAGAGAAACAAAAAAGAGGTTGTTAGGATGATGGAAGTGATTTCCAAAGAAGCAGCAAAATAATCCCAAGTACAATACAGAGTAGGATAAATTGCATCCGTGCAGCACGCCGTTCAGACATGCGTTTACCTCCTGAAACGGTGCTATTTTTCTGACGCAAAGGATGTCTTTTATCACGAAGCTTACTCAATCCGTCAGCACGTGTTGGGGCTGAAACAAGGTGAAGTCGATGAAGCTCTTGTTGACGGCGTTTCCGCTCTTCTAACTCTTTTGGTAAATTCTCCAATTTGCGTCGAGCAACTTCTTCTTGACGACGAATTTTTTCTTCCAGCAAACGAATTTTTTCTTCTTCATCACGTAAACGCTGACGATCTGTATCAAGCGGGTCTACAGCAGATTTTTTAGAGCGAGAAGAGGGGCGGATCATGGTGAGTTCAGTGCTGAACTAAATTGAAAATAAGCGTTAATACTGGAAAACTAATGAGAAAATTTCTTAGCTCCTAGGAGAAATCATGAAAAAATTGGAAGTACTACAATGCTTGAGCTTGAAGAAGCCTTACTAGTGGGGTGCCGTTAGTAAATGCCAACTCCAAATGAGTAAAGCAACGAGCCCTAACGCTGCTAATGGTAATGTAAAAGCAACACCCGATTGAAGCCAATACATGAAACCATGACTTCGTAATTCGAAGTCATCGCTATAAGAAATTCCTCCTCCATTGATATCAGAGGTATCCTCTATCGGAGCAATCTTGGATTGAGCCCTACTATAAGCAGCCTTAGCCTCATCAACGGTTCCAATAGCACGTGTTAGCTCACGTGCTAATTCACGACCATTCCAGCTTTTGCAATCGATATTTTCTAATTCCCGTAAATGCTCTGCAAAGGAATCTTGAATACCATGCAACTGTTCGAGGCGCCGTTGAGATTCCTCTGTCTCGCGCTGTACCAAGAGCAATGCACGGGTGAGTTTATCAACCATTTCAATGCGTCCACGCTCCAGTTCTTCTTGGCGGCGACTCAGTTCCTCAAGCCGTAATTTTTCTTTTTCAATCTGATCTTGGCGTCGCTTTAATTCAATAAGCTCGGATTGAGCACGTTGCACTTGATCTTGCAATTCTTCCATGGAGGTCTCTTCTTCTAACTCCAATAAATCATGAGGTTCTGTAGTAAAGTCAGGCATATTTTAGTAACATAGCCGCAAAACATTAATTTGGCTCGCAAAAATTTTAAGAATATCTTTTTTTCTCTAAATAGACTCGGTTTTGAGTATCCGGGTTAGGGCCTTTCAAAAACTCTTTTGTGAAAAAAGAAGAATCTACCCCTATTGTGCTGCAGATGGCTCTGGTGTTTCCTGGGGGGTAGCTGGTGTTACTGATGGAGTTGGTACAGGGATGCTGAGGGGGGGGATAACTGGAGAACTGCTGCTTGGAGATAGTTCTTTCCAAGGAGCCTGAGGGCGAAACTCCTGGTGGCGAATAAGACCACCTGCCTCTGCTGTCCAAATGGAGAGAAGAATAGAAATGGTATTACCCAGGATAACCGCAAAAGCGAGCCATGTGGCTGCTTTAGTAAATTTAATAAGTGCTAGAAGAGCCAATATAGAAAGCAAGGCACTTGCATAAATCACAGGAGTTGTCGTTTCTGCCCGAGTAGCATGGATGTTCAAAGCATTTTTACCTGCTTGATCAAGCGGTGGTAAAGCAGAGCCGTTATCGAATGAATCAGCAGCCTTTCCTCCAGTTTGCATGATTGCAGGCATTGCTGCTGCACAAAGGAGAGTTGCCAGAAGTCCTGTGGCAATGGTTGTTCTGCATTGAGCAACAATTCCTATGAGAATGGGAAAGATAGCTACGGCAAGACCAATGATAGGAATGTGATTGAGAGCAACATGAAGATGGGCGGGAGTAAAATCGAGCATAGAAATTTTATGTATCGGTAAAAAATGAGTCCGGGTTAACCCCCATATTTCATACCGATCACCTACGGAAGCCGGGAAGCATGATGGATGGTGCGTTGGGGTCGAAGTGTTCCTCGGGCAGTATGTACTCATACAGCCGTTGTCAGACTTCATCACTCGCCTTGCCCCATCAGCCTTCGCAGCCTCCTCGTCGCGATCCGTATGAAATATCCGGGTTAACGATCCCCCATTTTCTATGACATAAGAACTCAAGAGTAAAGAGTAACGATTCCATCTTTCAAAATCAGTATCTTAGTTCCTCTCTTGGATCAATGTGCAAGACCATTTGCCAAGGAGATGATCATGGATTATATTGGAGCGTCATCACTTTATGCTTTTTCAATAAAACCTCTATTGCCAACCACGATCTAGCTTTTATTCCCATGTTTTGTGACGTTTGTAATGCAAAAGAAGCAACGGTTTTTTTAACTCAAATGATTGAGGGAAATGTCCAGAAGCTTAATCTTTGTGAATCCTGCTCTAAACTACAAGGGGTCCATGATCCGATGGGATTTGCGCTTGCTGACTTGCTTCTAGGGCTTGGAGCTGCTCAGGAAATTGAAAAAACTTCTATCTCTTGTCCTGTCTGTGGTTTTTCTCAAAGTGATTTCAAAAAACGTGGACGCCTTGGTTGTAGTGCCTGCTATGAAACCTTTAAGGAGGGTCTTTCGGTCATGCTTCGTAACATGCATCGCGGGATGGTTCATACTGGAAAAGTCCCAGAAAAAATAGCAGCTGCTTATAAGCGCGCTTCGCAGCTCGAGAGACTCAAGAAATTATTAGTGATCGCGATCCAAAAAGAAGAATATGAAGAAGCAGGAGGTTATCGAGACCTCATTCAGAAGATCGAATCAGGAGAGGAAGTTCATGAGGAAAGCAATGGTACTTACCCAAAGATAATTCAGGAGATGTTGCCGTTAGAGGATTTTTCCGAAGTGACAAGCGAGGGCCTTACTAAAAAACCACTCGATCTTCCTCCCCCTGGAGGAGAGAAAGATTTTCTCCTATGAAGCTTTCTGATTTTTTTACTAACCCCAGAGAATCGCTGGTTCACAACGATCCTTACTCCCAAATTGTCGTGAGTAGTCGTGTTCGTTTGGCCCGCAATCTTGATAAAAAGGCGTTTCCGGGGTGGGCAAAAAAGCAGGAGAGGATTACTCTCATGGAGGAAATCAAAAGTGCTGTTGAATCGCAGCCTCAGATGGTTTCTGCTTTTTCGGAAAGAATGGAAAACTTAACACTGCTTGATAAGCAAGTTTTGGTGGAACGTCATTTTATTAGTTGTGAGCATGCTCAAAAGACGGTTGGAAGTGCTATTGTTATGAATTCAAATCAGACCTTAAGTGTCATGATTAACGAAGAGGATCATCTTCGCATGCAAGCGATTCTTCCTGGATTTCAATTGAGAGAAGCATTCTCCATCATTGCTCAAATGGATACAGGACTCGAAGAACATCTTCCTTTTGCTTTTCATCCTAACCTGGGATACCTCACAGCATGCCCTAGTAACGTTGGAACCGGGATGCGTGTTTCTGCAATGCTACATCTACCGGGCCTCGTGCTTTTAGAGCACATGAATAAAATTATTAATTCTGTTAATAAAATGGGGCTTGTTGTCCGAGGATTACATGGAGAGGGAACAGATGCCATTGGCAATCTTTTTCAAATTTCCAACCAAACTACCCTTGGAGAAAAAGAAGAAGATATTATTGAACGTCTTCATGTAGTGATTCAGCAGATCTTTCAACATGAAACCAATGCACGCATGATGCTTTTAAAACAACAGTCAGAAACGCTGAAGGACCAAATTGGAAGAGCTTATGGAATCTTAAGTCATGCCTATTCTATCACGACAAAAGAGTCATTAAATCTTCTCTCCTTAATGAAGTTAGGTATTGATTTAAATTTATTCCCTAAGGAGGTCTCCCATCACATTGATGCCCTTTTTATGGAAGCACAACCAGCGCATTTGCAAAAACGTGCCCAACTTTTGAAAATGACCTCTAAGGAGCGGGATACTCTAAGAGCAACACTGATTCGAGATAAGTTAAAACAAATCCCAGAGCCCGTATTGCTAGAAAACGGATCTGTTTGATCCAAATATTTCCTAAAAAATATTCGAACCAATTACGAATTGCGAAGCTACTCATCATGGTGTAAATTCGAAACATTGTTTTATTGATGCGTTAAAAACAAAACAAATTACCATTTCGAACTGAGAACTAATTTTATATGTTAAATAATTTTACCCCACGAGCTCAAGAAGTCCTCATGCTTGCTCGTAAAGAGGCGGAAGAGCTCCATCATGACTATATCGGCACGGAGCATCTCCTCTTGGGGCTCATCCAGCTTGGACAAGGTGTAGCTGTTAATGTCTTGCAGAAAATGGGGCTGAATCTAGAAACCGTACGTCAAGAAGTTAAGAAGTTAGTAGGCAAAGAGGGGGCAAGCGCAAAACCGTCAGGAAATATTCCCTATACCCCGCGTGTTAAAAAAGTGATTGCTCTTGCTGGCAAGGAGGCAAAGGCACTGCAACACAGTTATGTAGGAACGGAACATCTCTTGCTCGGCTTGTTGCGTGAGGGAGAAGGTATTGCTTCACGTGTATTACAGCAACTTGAAGTCGATATTGAACAAACACGTAACGATATTCTCAAGGAACTAGATCCTCATTTTATACCCGGTGAGACCGATGATGACGATGGAGAGGCGATTCTTTCGGGTGGGGCCAACGATTCTTCTAAAACTGTTAAGATGCCTGCTCTAAAAGCCTTTGGACGAGATCTCACAGAGTTAGCGAAAAAAGGAGAGTTGGATCCTGTGATCGGGCGTGCTGATGAAATTGCTCGTGTGATTCAAATTCTCTGTCGACGTGGAAAAAACAACCCCGTGCTCATTGGGGAGGCTGGTGTAGGTAAAACAGCGATTGCAGAAGGTCTCGCTCAAGAAATTATCCATGGAAATGTTCCTGATATTCTTGCTGCAAAACGTATCGTCACACTCGATTTGGCATTGATGGTTGCCGGAACAAAATACCGTGGTCAATTTGAAGAGCGCATTAAAATGGTGATGGATGAAATTCGTCGCAACAAAAACATCATCCTTTTTATTGATGAAATGCATACGATTGTTGGTGCTGGCTCTGCAGAGGGAGCCATGGATGCTTCGAATATTATCAAACCAGCACTGAGTCGTGGAGAGCTTCAATGTATTGGAGCCACAACGCTCCATGAATATCGTAAATACATTGAAAAGGATACTGCCTTGGAACGTCGTTTTCAAACGGTCAAAGTTGAAGAACCCTCAGTGGAAGAGGCTATTCTCATTTTAAAAGGGCTCCGTTCAAAATATGAAGCACATCACAAAGCTGTTTACTCGGATAGCGCTCTTGAAAAAGCAGTAAAGCTCTCTGAGCGTTATCTTACAGCCCGATTCCTTCCTGACAAAGCGATTGATGTCATGGATGAAGCTGGGTCCCGTGCTCGTATTGCAGGGCTCGTCCCACCTCCTTCAGTCACAGAGATGGAAACAAATATTAACAGCCTTCGCACCTCAAAAGAAGAGGCAATCAAGTTGCAAGATTTTGAGAAAGCTGCTTCGTTACGTGATGCTGAAAAATCTGAAAAAGAAAAACTAGAATCTATTTTATCAGCATGGCGTCAACAACGTCAGGAAAAACAAGTTCTTGTTACGGATGAAGAGATCCTGCATGTCATTGCAAAAATGACAGGAGTTCCCTTGCAGCGCATGGAAAATCAAGAAAAAGAAAAGCTCCTTGCTATGGAGGAGGAGCTTAAGACCAAAGTCATCGGTCAGGATGAAGCCGTGACTGCCATTAGTAAAGCGTTGCGCCGCTCTCGTGCAGATTTAAAAGATCCTGCTCGCCCCATTGGCTCTTTCATTTTCTTAGGGCCAACAGGTGTGGGAAAAACATTCCTCGCACGAACATTAGCAGAATTTATGTTTGGAGATGCAGAGGCTCTCATACAGATCGATATGTCCGAGTACATGGAAAAATTTACCTCCTCTCGTATGATCGGCTCTCCTCCTGGTTATGTGGGCCACGATGAGGGAGGTCAGCTTTCTGAAGCGGTACGTCGGCGGCCCTATTCAGTAGTGCTGTTTGATGAAATTGAAAAAGCACATCCCGATATCATGCACCTCATGTTGCAAATTTTAGAAGAGGGAAAGATTACAGATAGCCTTGGTCGTAAAATTGATTTTAGAAATACGATTATCATTATGACTTCTAATGTGGGTGCCGACTTGATCAAGAAACAAAATACTTTGGGCTTTGGAGCTCCCTCCTTAGATAGTAATCACAAAGCAATGCGTGAAAAAATCATGGAAGAGACGAAGAAAGTCTTTAAGCCAGAATTCTTAAATCGTTTGGATGATATCGTTGTATTTCAAACACTCGAAAAACCGATGCTCTCCAAAATTATCGATCTCGAAGTGGCCAAAGTCATAGAACGGATTAGAGCAAAAGATGTTCATGTCACACTGGATCAAAAAGCTCACGAATTCCTGATCGAAAAAGGATATGACACAACGTACGGCGCACGTCCAATGCGTCGTGCTGTAGAGCGCTATTTAGAGAATCCTATGGCTGAAGAGCTCCTTAAAGGAACGATCAAGGAGGGCGACCATGTCAAAGTGACAAAGCAGAAAAAAAAGGGTGCTGAGAAGAATAGCAAGGAGATAGAGGAACAAGAAAAACTTACTTTTAAAGTAGTAAAAAGCTCCGCTGCAAAGCAGCTCATTTAAGAGCAGCTCCATTTACATTTTTAGTTTTAGCCCGCACATTTCATACCGATTCTGCTGCGGCTTGCGAACACTTGATGGATACTGCGTCAGCTTCGAATTGCTCCTCGGGCAGTATGAAATATACAGCCGTCGTCGCAATCCATCACCTTCGTTGACTCGCTCGCTCCCCCTCGTCTCGCCCTTTCAGGGCTGCCCCCTAAAGCCAGGGCAGTCTACCCCGCGGTCTCCCGACCGCCGGTGGTGTCTGCATCAGGATTCGCGGCGCCTCATGACGATTCAGTATGAAATATGCGGGTTAACCCGGATATTTCATACTAAATCTATTACGGCTTGTGGAAAGCTCATCATTACTGCGTTGGTCTCGAATTGTGACTTGGGCAGTATGAAACATACAGCCCAGCATCACAATCCTTCGCCCTCCTTGTACTAATAAGCTTTGCACGGCGCCTCATGACGATTCAGTATGAAATATCCGGGTTAAAGAAAACGGAGGCTGATAGTAGTGTTGCGATCTACCTTCTTGCAAAGAGGGTGATGAAGGATTGTCGGATGAACTGATTTCATTCATACTTCTCTGATTATGGACGCATTACTTCAGTTATTACAAAAAGATGATCGCACTTCTCCTGCTCAGTTGGCAGCCCAACTCGGGCTTTCGGAGAGAGAAGTAGTAGAGAAAATTCGCCAGTGGGAAGCTGATGGAACCATTCTCGCTTACCATGCGGTTGTTGATCGTGAACGCCTCGATCCGAATTTAGTAACAGCAGTCATTGAAGTGAAAATCACGCCGGAGCGTGAAGGAGGCTTTGATCGTATTGCTAGTCGCATTGCTCGTTTTGAAGAGGTGGAAAATGTTTATCTCATGAGCGGTGGTTATGATCTTTTAGTGATGGTTGAAGGAAAATCACTTCGTGATGTGGCCTCGTTTGTAGCTCATAAATTAAGCACTATTGAAGCTGTTCAATCATGTGCCACGCGTTTTCGTCTCAAAACCTACAAAGAAAACGGAATTTTTCATCAACAGGAAGAAGTAATGGAGCGCCTTTCTGTGGCCCCCTAGCGAGGTTAAAAAAGAGTTATGAGGCGAAGATGATCATGAAAGAGTTACCAAGCACCGGAATATTTGATTTATGAATTCACGCATCTCTTCCATCGTTCAAAAAATACCTAAATCAGGAATTCGTGATTTTTTTGAAATTGTCCAATCGATGGGTGATGTCATTTCTCTTGGTATTGGGGAGCCTGATTTTGTGACTCCATGGCATATTCGTGAAGCAGCCATCTATGCACTAGAAAAAGGGAAAACAGCTTACACTTCGAATCTCGGACTGCCCCGATTAAGGAATACAATTGCTAACTACATTCAACAAAAACTTCAGGTTTCCTACAGTCCAAAGAATGAAATATTAGTCTGTGTGGGGGTCTCAGAGGGAATCGATCTTGCCCTGCGTGCTATCTTGAATCCTGGAGATGAGGTCCTTTATCACGAACCGTGCTATGTTTCCTATGGTCCCACTATCACCCTTGCAGGTGGTGTTCCAAAGCCATTGAGCACACGGATGGAAGATCATTTTGTTTTATTTGCTGCTGATATTGAAAAAGCTATCACGCCGCGCACAAAAGTTTTGATGCTCAACTTTCCAACGAATCCGACAGGAGCTCT
This sequence comes from Chthoniobacterales bacterium, assembly GCA_021733705.1. Taxonomy (GTDB): domain Bacteria; phylum Verrucomicrobiota; class Verrucomicrobiia; order Chthoniobacterales; family UBA6821; genus CAIWMF01. The sequence goes on along the minus strand of JAIPKF010000003.1, from coordinate 2,137 downwards.
CATGCCATACGAAGAGCTAACAAAGATTGCAGAGCTATGTATTAAGCATGATCTATTAGTGGTGACTGATGAAATCTATAGCGAACTGACCTATGACGGTCTTGCCCATCATTCTATTGCGGCTCTTTCTCAAATGAAGGAGAGAACGATTTTGCTTCATGGAGTTTCTAAGGCTTTTGCAATGACAGGGTGGCGTCTCGGCTTTGCCTGTGGTCCAGCAGATATCATTGAGGCAATGATGAAGATCCATCAATATTCAATCCTCTGTGCGCCGATTATGAGCCAAGAAGCGGCAATTGAAGCTTTAGAATCGGGAGCCCCTAGTCTCCTTAAAATGCATCACGAATATGCTCAACGGCGCAATTTTGTAGCTGCTGCATGTCAAGAATTAAAGCTTCCATTTTCATTTCCTCGGGGAGCATTTTATATATTTCCAAACATCGCAAAAACAGGACTCAGTAGTAAAGATTTCGCACTTCAATTATTACAGGAAAAAAAAGTAGCCGTTGTTCCAGGAACAGCATTTGGCGCGGCTGGAGAAGGATATATTCGTTGTAGTTATGCTACAAATATGGAGAAGCTTAAGATAGCTTTTGAGAAAATAGCACTCTTTATCAGCGAGAAAACAAAGTGATTCGATTTAACCCGGATATTTCACACTAATCACCTGCGGAGGCCGCGAAGCCAGATGGATGCTGCGTTAGACTCCCATTTTGATTTGGACAGTATATACACATACAGCCCGGCATCAAAATGCTCGTCTGCCTTACCCCATCAGCCTTTGCTGCCTCCTCGTCACGATCAGTATGAAATGTCCGGGTTAACCCGCACATTTCATTGCAGGCACGGTTTCAATAAAAAACAATTGCAGTCCTATCCAAATCTTGATTCATAGAGGAATGAATTTTTTACATTGGTTCCAAGATAACTTTATTCACTTAGATCAAAGTCTCGCTCATCTTATTTTTCTCTATGGGCCGTGGATCTACGGCATTTTATTTTTTATTGTTTTTTGTGAAACAGGGTTGGTCATTACCCCTTTCTTGCCAGGAGATGCACTTCTCTTTGCGGTTGGTGCTTATGCAGCTGCTAAGCCAGAAGGAGGAATTCGCTATAGTTACGCGCTTAGTCTTTTGATTGTCGCAGCTCTTTTAGGAAACATGCTGAATTTCCAATTTGGGCGACTGTTAGGAGGCACTATTTTTAAAGAAAAGGGACTCATACTTAAGAAAGGGTATCTCGATCGCGCTCATCTATTCTTTAAAAAATATGGATCAAAAGCACTTGTTCTTGCTCGCTTTCTACCTATTTTCCGGACCATTGTTCCTTTCGTAGCTGGAATGGCAAAGATGCAGCAACAAACATTCATTCTTTATAGTGCTCTAGGTAGTTTTCTGTGGGTGTTTTTGATGATGACTGCAGGACTTCTATTTGGACGTGTGGATTGGGTTCAAAAACATTTTGAATCTGTTGTGCTCGCAATTATATTTATTTCCATGCTCCCTCTTTTCTATGAAGGAGCGTCACATTATTTTCAAAAGAAGCGGCAAAAAAAGGGGAGCTAGGAATCCAGTTGTAAAGAAAATCAATGTGTCAATATTTTTTTGTTTAAAAAAAATTAAAAAAAATTAAAACATTTTATTGACTCCCCCTAAGAGTGCTGTAAGGTACTCAACCCGACAGTGACCTCGGTTACTTGAATTCGGGAATGTTTTTTACCGGTCTACGTTTAGGACATCTTCTTCTGACGTGTTCCAATTAGGGAAATCAGAATAGTGTTCGTAGATACCGGCAATGATCTTTGATAGCGCTGATCTGATTTTGTATAGCAAATAAAAATCAGATGGATATAAATAATTTTCGAATTTTTCGAAAAAGTCAGCAATGTCAGTTTTATAAAATACTAAAATAAAAATCACATTTTTATTGCTAGCATTTTTTATAAAAGCAAAAACTGAAATGTGCGTTTTCTGTCGATAGAAATCGAGTTTTAAACGGACCATTAAAGTGCACTTACAGCGAGCAATCAAAGTAAGGGGTCACTTTTAATAGTGCCTGAATTTGTCTTCCGCGTTAGCGCGAGAAGACGCAAACTTTTCAACGGAGAGTTTGATTCTGGCTCAGAACGAACGCTGGC
>JAIPKF010000002.1 GCA_021733705.1 Chthoniobacterales bacterium | reverse complement strand
TGGATTGCAACGACGGCTGTGTGTGTACATACTGCCCGAGGAGCAATTCGAAGCTGACGCAGTATCCATCAGGTGTTCGCAAGCCGCAGCAGAATCAGTATGAAATATCCGGGTTAACCCAACATCTCTTTGTTTTGAAAGGGTAAATGCTGCATACAGTACTCCTCTCCATTGTTAGCGACTCGAAAATCTAATTGTGGAGCAGTTTGATCAGTTTGTTTACATATCATACAGCAATGTAGAGGAACTACTTCTTCGATGTTTCTTTTTTTCAAGAGAGAGATATTTCTGTTTTTAGAATTTATTCCACGAGTGGATTGATATTTAGAAAAGAGTAATGGCCAAAAAAAGAGAAGATAGTTTGCAAGCGTAATCACTAAGGCTGCTTTGGCAGCGCTAGGCTGCCCTAATGTTCCTATTGCTGTTAGTATGCAGCTAAAAATTGCAAGCCAACTAATTCGTGTAGGAATAATAAAAAATAGAAGCACTTGATAATCCGGATGTAATGTTGCGAAAGCATAAAGGAGTGAAAGATTTAGAAAAGTGTTTGCACCATAACTTCCAAAGATGAGCGCAACAATCGTACAGGAAATCATACCTGTTAAATAAAAAAGGGTGGTGCGAAAAGCCCCAAGTGCCTCCTCTAATCCATCTCCCAAGAACCACAGAAATAGAAGGGCAAACAAAATCCAGAATGGTTGAAAGGTTTCAGGAATAAAAATCCACGATATTAAACGCCACAACTCTCCATGAAGAATTGCTTCACGATTTAGAGTTAAAACTGACTCGTACCCCGGAGCAATGTAATGCAATAGAAAAACAAGTGCATTAAAAAGTGCCACATACCGAATTAAACCCGGTATTGCAAGCCATGGGCAACGATGCTCTAAACGATCAATAAAAGTCATATACGTGTAATAATAGAAAGGTACTAACAGGTTTTTTTATGCTAATCATGATACCTATGCTGATTGTCAATAATTTGAAACTGTTGAGAACAATGAGATTTAGGATCAGCATATTGCTGGCTACGGTCAACCTTATCAAAATATTTTTCAAAGACTGATTTTTTAAAATAGATGATACATTCTTCCATAGCATCACGCATTTGAAATTCCTCTCGATAGTAAGGTTCCTTAAGTTGTTTTTCAATAGCAGGAGTTCGAGAGGATTCTACAACGATAAAATCACCATCATATTTTTTTGGTAAATGCGTTGTGGAAAAATATCCAATTGAAGTAAAATCACCAAGAATCCACGGAAGCGGAAAATAACTTTCTAAAAGAATTTGTCCCTTCAAATGAAGATTGCATCGATCCTCTTTTGCCATGTTCAATAGTGGATCTGTGAGTCGTTTTATTTCAGGAGAGGTTTGAACATAAACATACGGTTCAGAAAAATTGGTATAATTAAAAAAATTTAACCTCACACATAGAAAAAAAGAGAGTGTTAAAAACAAGAACCCGAGAGTTAGAACAATTTTTTTGTTTCTAAATTGTTGCAGAAAAACTCCAAAAAGAAGTGAAAATGGCCATAAAATTGAAATCAGGCACCAAGGTGTCTTATAAGGGATAATCGAATAAATGAAAAATACCCCTATCCCATATGTAGCCAAATAGTAAGCACTCCAAAAATGTAGATGGTGGCTTCTATTGATTTTTAAGAAATAATGTTGCGCTTTTAAAAAGTAATGGAAAATAGGGGAGAGTTTGGAATTTTGCCAAAGAAGCCAGAAGGCATAAAAAAAGCCGATTAAAGAGGTGATTTCATAACGTACCATCAAAGCAATCCAATAATAATTGAAGGGACCCCACTGGTATGATGATTTGATATGACCTCCGGTATTTGTTCCTGTACGAATCCAGGCTGGAAGTGTCGTAAAAAGATTTAAAAAACCTCGAATATGAAGTAGCCCTCCGGAATAGAAAAAGAAAATAACGACCATTGATAACAAGATACCAAAAAAAAGATCTGAATAATGCCATAACGGTTCAGCAATGGTGATTCCTGATAAATGAGGTTCTGGGATGATGCCAGATGATGAGGAACCATTGTAAGATTTGGATTGTGAAAAAAGCCATCGGTCAAAAAAAAACAAGAATGTTGTTGCTAAGATCACCGAACTAAAATGAATCACAGCAGTTTCTTTTAGCAAAATCAGTAATGTACTACCGAAAATAGCAAGGAAGAGCGAAGACCTTTTTCCTGAGTGCCATAATCCAAAAAGTCCTAACAAAACAATCATCAGTGAGGCAGCAACCCAAGATTCATGAATAGCATAGCGCCCATAAAAAACCATTGCTGGAGAGAGAGCAAGGGTAAGAGCTCCCCAGCGTGCTGCTGTTTTTCCTAGAAAACGATCAAAACAGAGTGCTAACCAAACGGTCGTAATACTTGCCAAAACAGCAGGTATACGTAATACCCAGAGGCTTCTTCCAAAAATGGTTTGAGCTAGAAAGAGGATATAAAAAAATAGAGGTCCATGATAATTGGTAGGGTCATATGCATAAAATCCTTGTTTTTTTATACCATCAGCAAACCAGCCATTAATTCCTTCATCAAAATGTGGTGGCTTGAGATCTAGGTCCCAAAGACGGAGAAAAGCTGCTAGAAGCAGAATGAAGATATTGGATGTGATAACACGAAATAAAAACACTTTAAATCTAGAGATACAAAAATTACTCCAAAGGAATTGTATCGTACGATCTTCCATCAATTATCCTCTGAATAAAGAGTCTTTTCGAAGACTCTTTATTTTGGCCACTGCGGAGGATTGTTAGAGTTAGATCCATCATCACCTGTCATTTTTTTTTCTACAAAATTGGCAGAACCGCTGATGTCCTCTCCAACACCGCGAATTGTATTACAACCGACCATGGAGAGTGAGAGTCCTAAAAAAAGAGCTAATGCGATAAGATGAGATGTTTTCATAATGGGGTGTTTTCGAAGAAATAATATTATTAAATATATTTTGGAATTATTCTTAAGGATGAGTCTTCTCTTCACAATGCTTTTTTTGTTGTTGAGAAAAAATCTGATCGAATTGATCAAAACAGTGAGCATAAAAAGGATAGTAATCTGTTGGCTCAGAAGAAGGGCGATAGCGCCAATGCTTATAAGACCAAAGCCAATATTCTGGATGACGTCGAATACCTGACTCTAATACGTCCCAATAAGCTTGCGTCAGTGATTCTACATTACTGTTATTTGTCATTGGGATGGGTGAATGAAATCGAATTGTATAACCTCCTTTAGGACGCATCAGGCATTCTACAGGGACTAAAAGTGCTCCAGTGCGAAGTGCAAGCTCTGCAGGCAAACGGGTGAGTGGTACTAAAAGACGGTTAAAAGCACGCACGATAACTGGACCTTCATGTGGCTTTAAATTAAGATCCACCAATATCCCAAATTTTCCTTTTTTATTGAGATAACGGAATAATTTCAACATTGCCTGCTCTTGAGGCAAAACCTCTTGTCCAAAACTTGATCTCCAATCATTAAAGAGTTTCGTGAGGAGTGGATTCTTAAATTTTTGAGCAATCACAGGAAATTTTTCTGCATAGCGGGCTGCAATTTGCCCCGTCCATTCAAAATTGGCAGCATGCAAACAACAGTAAATGACAGCGACCCCTGATTGGCTTGGAGAGCTTATAGGATCAACAACCTCGATAGCAGCAATTTCATCCATGATTTCTGCGGATAAACGAGGGGACCAAAGTAATTCCAAAATACTTGCTGCAAAAATGCCATACGATTTTTGAGCAATCTTAAGGCGTTCTTTTTCATTATACTCATCTCCAAAAGCAGCTTTAATATTGGCAAGAGCTACCTCTCTGCGATGACGATCTAATAAAAAAAAGAGAGATCCTATTGTTTTACCAATCGGTCGTAACCATCGCCAGTGTAAACACTGCACCATCCAGGCTCCCAAACGGAGGGCAAAATATTCGAGATGGTATCGGTAATGTTTAAAATGATTCAAAATAGAAGAGGGATCAGCTTAGCCCGAATATTTAATAATGATCGCAGGCAGAGATACGCTAAAAGATTTATTTCTCCTCCAAGAGACGAGGAAAAATAGGGGTCGCTTTTCCAGCATAATATTTTTCAGGAAATTCTGGAATGACAATTTCATCTGACAGCACGAGCGGATCAAATCCTAATTGACTAAATATTTTAGCTCCTGCATCTGGAGCGACAGGAAGTAGAAGTGTTGCTGCAATACGTAGCGATTCCAGAAGGGTTATTAAAATAGCAGAAAGACGATTTTCCTGATCACTCTCTTTTGCTATTTTCCAAGGTGCCTTTGTATCAATGAATACATTTGTGCGGGTGACGATTTCAACCATTGTTTCAAGCCCATCATGTATCTGGGATCCGTCCATCTCTTTGTAATAGCGATGTACTAAATTAAGGTGCCCCTCCAGGAGTGAGCTGCATTCTTGTGTTAGCGAAACACGGCAGAGCCCTTCTGGGCGATAGCGACTAATCATTCCTAAACTTCGATTGAGAAGATTGCCAATACCATTACTGAGCTCTGCATGATAGCGATTCAAGAGACGTTCCTCACTAAAATCAGCATCCCGTCCCATCACTGCATCACGCATCAGATAATAACGTAAAGCTGCAAGACCGAAGCGTTCAATTGCTTGATGAACGTCAAAAACATTACCCGTACTCTTACTGATTTTTTCTCCGTTTAATGTCCAAAAGCCATGTACCAATAAATGAGGCATCTGCTCATCTAGAAATCCGATAGCATGGAGCATGCATGGCCAGTAGATTCCATGAGCTGGAATAAGAATATCTTTACCAATAACATGATCATTGCAGGGCCAGAGGCTTGAAAAATTAGTTTTGCTCTCATCATTGAGGTAGCCTGCAAAACTGATGTAATTAATAAGAGCATCAAACCAAACATAGACCACAAATTCTGGATCAAAGGGAAGTTCGATACCCCATGAGAGCCGGCTTTTAGGACGCGAAATACAGAGATCTCCATTTATTTTTGCTGCCGCATTTTTGAGTTCTACTTGACGAAATGAAGGGGTAACAAAATGAGGATGTGTTTCCAAAAAAGAGATTAACCAAGAACGACATTTTGAAAGACGAAAATACCAATTTTCTTCTTCTAAAAAAACAACTTCACCCCACTCTGGCCCAAATGTACCATCCTCACTTCGTTCTTTATCCGTTAAAAACTGTTCTTGTCGAACACTGTAGTAGCCTTGATAAGAAGCTTTATAGAGCCATCCTTTCTCTAATAGATTTGTTAATATTTTTTGAACAACTCTCTTGTGGCAAGGATGAGTTGTAGAAGCCCAAACATCATAAGAAATTCCCAGTTTTTTCCAAAGAGTGATAAACTCTTCAGAGAGGGCATCAGTAAAAGCCTGCGGTGAGATTCCTTGTTTTTCTGCAGCCTGCTGAACTTTTTGTCCATGCTGATCAACACCCGTGAGAAAAAAAACTTCTCGACCACGTAGTCTTTGGTAGCGGGCAAGTACATCAGCTAATATTTTTTCATAAGTATGACCAATGTGGGGTATAGCATTGGTATAATCGATAGCAGTAGAAATAAAATAGGGTTTCATAGAGAGTGATCCAAAAATTGCTCTTGAGCTTACAGTGTTCCTTTGCTCTAAGGAACAGCTTTTTGCTTATTTATATAGTCAAATTACTTTGAAATCACATGAAAGAGCGTAGTGGTTTTTAGAAAGAGCGAGCCCGGATATTTCATACAGGATTTGCGACGCCTCGCGACGAACCAGTGTGAAATATGGGAGGCAAGTACTTCAATGTGCTTTTTTTCAAGCTCCGCGAAGACGTGAAACATAAGGCAAGCTCAGTACTCTCGAGAGTATGACTTCGCGAGGAGTCTCTTTTAATAGGGCGGCAGGAAAAGCATTATCAACAGAAAAACGTCCTGACTTCGTTCGACGTAAGGATTGCAAATGAGCCCCGCATCCTAAGTCAGCGCCGATATCATGAACATAGGTGCGAACATAAAACCCTTTGCTACAAACCACACGAAAATCAACTTCTTCGCTTCGCTGAGCAAGTATTTCATGGGTGTAGATACGAACAAAGCGAGGTTCTCTTTCTACAGTTTTTCCAGCACGTGCTAGTTTGTAAAGAGGGACTCCATCCTTTTTTATCGCAGAGACCATCGGTGGAGTTTGATAAAAATCGCCATCATATTTTTGAAAAGCAGCCTCCAAGGTATCTCTATCTAAAAGAGGAACAGGATGATTTTCTAAAATTTTTCCTTCTGCATCTTGAGAATCGGTAACTACACCAAGTTTCATGGTGCCACTATACTCCTTATCCTCACTCATCAGAAGATCTTGAATTTTTGTACCTCGCCCGAGTGTGAGCATAAGAAGGCCTGTTGCCAGTGGATCTAAGGTACCACAATGACCCACTTTTTTAATACCAAGAAGACGTCGAACAATAGCTACAACGTCATGCGAGGTCATATTGCTAGCTTTGTCAATGAGGAGAACACCATCCATAATAAAGTAAATTGTAGAGTAAGACTAATTGAGAGAGGAAGCAATATGAGCTAGAATATCTTTTTCAACAGCTTTTAAACTTCCTGAAATACGAGCTCCAGCAGCCATATAATGTCCCCCACCACCATATTTTTTGCAAAAATCAGAAGCATCAAAATGATGACTTTTTGAGCGAAGACTCAAGCGGACTTTTCCTTCAGGAAGTTCTTCAAAGAAAGCAGCAACCTGCACATCTTGCACGGAACGTATGAGGTCAATGATACCTTCTGTATCTTCAGAAAGAAGATGCATGGACTGAGTTACTTCTAATGTTAATGCAACACTGGCGATATGATTGTCCAATGAAAATTGAGCATGTGCTAAAGCATATTTTAACAATTCAAAGCGTCGACGTGGTTGTGAGGAATAGAGAGCCTGAGATAGATCTCCCACATGAACACCAGCACGAACAAGCTCTGAAGCTATTTCAAAAGTACGAGCAGAGGTATTGTGATATTGAAAAGAACCGGTATCTGTAGAGAGCGCAACATAAAGATTTGTTGCCATCTCTGGAGTGATCGTAATGGATTCTGATAAGAATCCTTCTGCAAGCATTTCTCCAGTAGCAGGAGCTGTTGGCTCAATCCAGTTTAAATTTCCAAAATTTTCATTACTCAGATGATGATCAAGTGCCACCCATAACGGGGCACGTGCTTTTTCTAAAAGATCATTTCCTAATCGGTTTTTGGTTGCAGTATCAAGGACCAAAATAGCGTCAAAATCCTCGGGTTGCTTTGCTGGTTTCGTTATATAAGAGGCTCCTGGAAGGAATGAAAATCTTGCTGGTAATCCATCTTCATTCCAGGCAAAAACAGAATGTCCCTCGTTTTTTAACCAAAACATTGCTGCTAGCGTAGAACCAAGAGCATCTCCGTCTGGACGAGCGTGACTGACCACTAAAATTCGAGGAGCATGGCGAAGTGCCTCATGAATCTCAGAGAAAGAGCTTTGGGGTGAACTAGCAGAGGGGTTTGTTCTAATGGGCAACTCTCCTGCAATGCTCGTATTTTTAATTGGTAGACTCATTTTCTATTGTTTCTTGATCTAGCTTATCCAACAAATCAATCACATATATTCCACGTTCTATCGATTCATCTAATTCAAAAATAAGATGAGGGGTATATTTTAAAATAACACGTTTTGATAATTCCTTTTGAATAAGAGCGCGGTTTTTCGTAAGCACCTGAAGTGCCTCTTTTTTTTGTGCTCCAGTACCTAGGGCACTGATGAAAACATGAGCTCTTTTCAAGTCTGGAGTAATATCAATAGCTCGTACAGAAACAAGGGGAGCTTCAAAATAGTGATTACGAGTTAATAGCATACCAAGCTCTCGTTTGAGGAGTTCAGAAACTCTCGTTAGTCGATGATTCATGAAAAGTGATCAGTAATAGGTAATGGAGAAGAGAGACAAGAGTTCTTTTGATCAAAATTGACCTAGATATTTCATGCTGAAGTATCATAAGGCGCTATGCAAAGCTTATTAGTACAAGGCAGGCGAAGGATTGTGATGGCGATCTATATGTCTCTCTAACCACCCAAATCATAATTCGAAGCCAACGCAGTAATGATGAGCTTTCCACAAGCTGTAATAGATTTAGTGTGAAGTATTCGGATTAACTCAATCAAATGATAGGTTTTGAAAAGAGGATATTTTTTAAAATACCCTTATTTCTCAGAGTGCTTGGGCTACTTTTTCTAGTGTGTAGCACTCAATTGTATCCCCTGGTTCATATTCTGTGAAATCCCCTAATCGAATACCACACTCAAGACCAGAACGGACCTCTTTCACATCCTCAGTAAAGCGACGTAATGTGGCAATACCCCCATCATACATAACTTGACGGCGACGAATAACACGAGCTCGTGCTGTTCTTAAGATACGACCATCAGTCACCATCGAGCCAGCAATCATTCCACGTGTTAGATCAAAAACTTGTTTGACTAGAGCATGCCCTACAATAGCTTCACGTAATTCAGGTTCTAAAAGACCTGTCATGGCATCGCGCATTTGATCTATTAGCTCATAAATAATACTGAAAAGCTTTATCTGTACTCCCTCATGGCGTGCTGCTGTTGCCGCAGAGTTTTCCACTTTTGTGCCAAAGCCAATGATAATCGCATTGGAAGCACTCGCGAGCATGACATCAGATTCTGTAATCGGCCCAACTGCAGAATGCATGATTTTCAATTCGATTTTGTCCTGAGGAATATCAGAAAGTGTTCCAGTAATAGCTTCTAGTGAGCCTTGCATATCACTCTTCAAAATGACTTGAAGTACTTTTTTCTGATCCTGTTGAAGATTCATAAAAAGACTTTCTAGAGTCGCACGCTGAGGAGCAGCGAGTTTTGTATTTCTAAGCGACGCAAGGCGCTCATCACTTAGTTGGCGAACAGAACGTTCTTCACTCATGACAAGTAATTCATCGCCAGCATTAGGAAGACCACTAAATCCAAGAATTTTTACTGGAGTAGAGGGACCTGCACTTTTTACAGCTTTGCCAAGGTCATCAATGAGTTGCTTTACTTTACCCCAATAATTTCCACAAATAAAGGTATCGCCTACATGTAGCGTTCCAGCATTCACAATAACTGTAGCAGTAGGGCCACGGCCTGGCTCAACCTGAGCCTCAATAACATTAGCACGTGCCAATTGGTGAGGATTTGCTTTCAGCTCCAACATTTCAGCCTGAAGCAACATCATCTCTAAAAGATGATCTATTCCTGCTCCTGTCGTTGCTGAAACCTGACAACAGACTGTTTCGCCTCCCCAATCTTCAGGAACTAACCCATTTTCTTGTAGTTGTGCTTTGACACGATCAACATTAGCGGTAGGAAGATCAGTTTTATTAATAGCAACAATAATAGCAACATTGGCTGCGCGTGCATGGCTTAAAGCCTCTAACGTTTGAGGCATGAGACCATCATTAGCAGCCACTACTAAGACAACAATATCCGTTACTGTTGCACCTCGAGCACGCATTGCTGTAAAAGCTGCATGGCCTGGAGTATCAATAAAAGTAATCGATTGACCATCGCGTTTAATCATATAAGCACCAATGTGCTGGGTAATTCCTCCTGCCTCTCCTGAAGCAACCTTTGTGCGACGAATAGCATCAAGGAGAGAGGTTTTACCATGATCAACATGTCCCATGAATGTAATAATGGGAGCTCGCTGTACTAGTGATTCAGATTTTTCCTCATGTTTCACGGGAGGTGGAGGTACCACTGGAACTTCTACTTTATGAACTCCTGCACCTGCAATTCTTTTTTCACGTTCAAAAATAAAGCCGTAACGATCACAGAGTTTTATTGCCACTTCTGGCTCTACTGACTGATTAATACTAGCAAAAATATTCATCTCCATGAGGTCATGAATCATTTTGAACGGCTTGACATTCATTTGAGCAGCCAGCTCTTTAATCATAATCGGAGGCTTAATATGAATCACCTTGCGATCTACTACTTCAGCTTCTGGAACATTCGACTCCTCCTCCTTATTTGGATCAAGGATTTCTGGAGCAATAGAATCAAGTAATTCTTTTGGTGGTTCTGATGGTTCTTCTCGAGATCCTATACGTGGAAGAGCCTTACCTCGAGTAGAGGATGCTGATAGATGAGAACGAGCCGTCTTTTCCTCAATAAGAGAGAGTCGTGGTAAAATTCTTGGAGGAGGGTTCGGTTTTTCTATTTTTGGAGTAGTTTGAAGAGATGCTTCTGGCGATAAAGCAGCATTTTTTCTACTAGTAGAGGACTCAGATCTAGTAGAGGGCTTATTTTGAGAGCGGAGTGAATTACTCTTATTTTTAGACAGCATCTTGCCAGCACTTTTTCCTTTGGAGGAAGAAGCCCTAGAGGATGAGGAAGATGTTGTTTTAAGTGCCATTATTGATTTTCAATTACAAGTCCTTGAGCTCCATTTTCTAAATGTTGTTTTGCAGCGTGTAATATTGCTCCGGCACGCTCTAAATCACAGGAAAGCAGCTCAGAAACATCTGAAGCTTCAGCAGTAACAATAACCTCTAAAGAATTCATGCCACCATCCGCTAATACCTTGGCTTCTTTTTCTGTGACTCCTAAAGCAGTGGCCAGCTGATGAGCAGCTCCTGCCATTTGTTGTTCAAAAACTTCTGCAGCAGTACGATCTTCGCTAATATCAAGCTCCCATCCTAGGAGGCGTGATGTTAAACGGGCATTTTGACCACGTTTTCCAATGGCCAGTGCTAACTCTTCTTTATCGATAGCAATACGAATGGTGTGTGCTGGCTCATCAATCTCAATGCTCTTAATTCGAGTTGGCTTCAGAGCCTCTTTAATAAACTCTTTAGGATCTTCGTACCAACGAATGATATCGACTTTTTCATTATTCAATTCACGCACGATATTTTTCACACGTGCTCCTCGTACTCCTACACAAGCTCCGACGGGATCAATTTTTTCATTGCCACTGTAGACTGCAATCTTTGTGCGAAAGCCAGCTTCACGAGCAATAGCACGTATCTCGACGGTACGATCACCAATTTCACTGACCTCAATTTCAAAAAGTCGTCTAATAAAATTGGGATGGCTCCGAGAAAGAATAATCTCAGGTCCACGTGTTCCATTTTCTACGGCAAGAACGTAAGCTCTAATACGATCACCAATATTATAGTCCTCCGTAGAGACCCGCTCGCGGGAAGGCATGACTGCCTCAAATTTACCAAGGTCGACAATGACATCTGAGCGTTCAAAGCGACGTACAGTTCCACTCACGATTTCCCCAGCACGATCTTTAAACTCTTCGTAGATCATATTTTTTTCGATCTGACGAATACGTTGTGTGATGGCTTGACGTGCTGTTTGTGCAGCAATGCGACCAAAATCAGAGGGGGTCACTTCTACCTCGACTTCATCACCAATAGCAGCATCCTTATTCAACTGTTTGGCACGAGCGAGGGTAATTTCTTCTTGAGGATTCGACACTATTTCTACAACTAACGGTTTTGCAAAAGCTCGAATTTGTCCATTTTTTGGATTGATATCAATACGCACCTCTCTTGATATGGAAAAACTTTTTTTAGCAGCTGCTATAAGCGCCGTCGAAATTGCTTCAATGAGCATCTCGCGTTTGATACCTTTTTCACGCTCGAGGTAGTCGAGCATGGCAATAAATTCAGAGTTCATAACTTAGTAATTTCTCGTAGTAATTGTGTCGAAGAAAAGAGGACTGCTCTCATTCACAAAAACGAATGGAGAGTTGATGAATATGAAGCCCTCTTGACAAATGGTCAATCAAGAACCAAGGATTCATAAAGCTATTCTTCATTTAAAAATACTTTGCAAAGATAATCTATCGTGAACAAGAAGGAAATAAGTCTTCATAAAAGGGCAGAAGCATTGAGAAAAAAACTTAGTTTTGTTTATCCAGATGCCTACTGTGAGCTTGATTACAAGAATCCTCTACAGCTTCTTGTTGCTACAATTCTCTCAGCTCAATGCACTGACGTTCGGGTTAATAAAGTCACTCCTTTGCTTTTTCAACGATGTCAGAACGTTCAAGATTATGCTGATATTTCCCAACAAGAATTGGAAACAATCATTCATTCAACAGGTTTTTTTCGCAATAAAGCAACAGCTATTCGCAAAACAGCCATAGTGCTTTTAAGCATGCATCAAGGAATTGTTCCAAAATCGCTCGAAGAACTCTCAGCTCTTCCTGGTGTTGGAAGAAAAACTGCTAATGTAGTTTTAAGTAATGCCTTTCATACGCATGAGGGTATTGTGGTCGACACGCATGTAAAAAGACTCGCTCTACGTCTCGGACTCACATCTGAGGAACAACCTGTAAAGATAGAACAGGACCTGATGAAACTCTTTAAGAAGAAGGATTGGGGAATCCTAAGTCATTGGCTCATTTGGCATGGAAGAAGACGTTGTCGTGCCCGTAATCCGGATTGCTACAATTGTGAGTTACATTCTCTTTGCCCAAGTGCAGAAAAATTTCTTACCAAAATAGGACTCTAAAATCAATGCCGACTAACGCAGTATCCATCTGGCTTCCCGGCTTCCGTAGGTGATTGGTATTAAATATCCAGGCTATGGGGCCTTATAATGCAGACTTACTAATCGGTAGCAACGCTCTTCTGATTGCTCTGCACTATAGTTAAAAAGGTCTAAGATACAGGAAGAGTCTCTCCACTGATACCCAGCACAGGAAATAATGAGCTCATTCTGTTTTTTGGAATTTACACGGATAAGTTGAGTTCCAACTCCATACTTTGCATCGTACATTCTTCGAAACGAATCAAAAAAATCTTGATACTGCTGCGTACTCCAAGAGGGATCACCATAACGGTATTCGATTTCAATAAGACTATTTTTTTGGAAAACAAAAAGATTTTCTTGAAGTGCTGCTCCAAGAAGTCCACGTACCGTTATGATCGTTTTTCCTGCCACCTCTTCTCGATGTGTAATAGAAAATCCGCCAGGCCGTGCCATTTCCTCAAGTCTTTCAATAGAGTCACCCCATGCAAAGCCGAGTGGAACTTTAATCTCATGATGCACTGGAACAGCCTGCACTTCAACGGTAGCAGCATAGAAAATAAGCAGGGCTAGCCCTGTTTTTTTTCTAAAAAATATCCTGGCAAGGGTTTTCATGAATCGATATATCTCTCGGAGTTCAATGGGAGCTAGATGGTTGGTTTAATTCCTCAAAAAATTAACAAATAACAGCTTCTTAAATGAAAGAAGTAGTGCCAACGATAAACGCACTCAAGGTGATTTTATTTTTTGATAATCTCTCTGCTGAGAACGAATAGCTCGTCTCCATCATATCGTTGATAGATAAATGAAGCCTTTTACATTATTATTCCCCTCATGTCATTAACGGAAGTTAAGAAAATCCTCATCACTGGGTTCGCTATGTTCGCGATGCTCTTTGGCTCTGGTAATGTTATTTTTCCTTTAATATTAGGAAGAGATTCCGGTAATCAACTTTTTTGGGGACTACTCGG
Organism: Chthoniobacterales bacterium; assembly: GCA_021733705.1. GTDB lineage: Bacteria > Verrucomicrobiota > Verrucomicrobiia > Chthoniobacterales > UBA6821 > CAIWMF01. Next base: position 12,308 of record JAIPKF010000002.1, on the reverse strand, counting down.
ATTTCTTTTGTCGGCAGTTGTCGTTCCTCTTTTAGGTTTCTTTTCAACGATGCTAAGCCATGGTGACTATAAAATACTCTTAGCACCATTGGGCAAAATCGCATCTTTTGTTATTATTTTAATTTCTATGGTTCTTTTAGGACCATTTGCTCTTATTCCACGTTGTATTGTGATTTCTCATGCAGCTATCAAGATGCATTTTCCATCTGTTGATTTATTTTTTTTTGGTACCTTTTGTGCAGCACTTATTTTTCTCTGTACCATAAAGAACAATTTAATTATTGATTTATTAGGTCGTTTTTTTGGGCCATTGAAAATTATTTTGCTACTTTCTTTGATCATCAAAGGGCTTTTGACTCCATCCACTTTGATTGCATCACATTTAACAAAAGCAGAAAGCTTCTCAAATGGACTTCTTTCAGGCTATGGGACTTGTGATTTACTAGGAACTATTTTTCTTGCCGGCCTCATTATTAGTAGCCTGCGCAAAGGCATGCACCCTGAAAAAAGAAAAGACTCATGGGCTATTATCATCTTAGGAGTGCAAGCAAGTCTCATTGGAGGAATACTCCTAGCTTTAGTCTATGCCGGTTTTTGTATTGTCGCTGGATTTCACGGACAAGAAATAGCTAATATTGAACGAGGCACTATTTTTAGTACAATAGCAGTAATCATCTTAGGACAAAAAGGAGGGCTTCTTGCCAACATCACAGTAGCTATTTCTTGTTTGGCAACGGCTATTTCTTTGACAGCTATTTTTGCAATGTATCTTCATAAAGATTTATCTAGAGGATGTCTGAACTACACAACAGCACTTGTTATTACATGTATCATCACTGCATGTGTTACTAATCTCGGCTTCAGTCGCATCATGAGTCTATTGTCTCCTATGATTCAAGTTATCTACCCTCTTCTCATCCTCTACACTCTTTGGAATATCATAGATAAACTATGGAAACTAAAAAAACATCAGCCTCTTTCCATCACAATGAAACCCGAGAGTAGTGATTGGGGAGAGTAATCCTAAAAACCTGAATCGAAATAGAAGATATGGCTTGACCCATCAGCCTTCGCGTCCTCCTCGTCACGATCAGTATGAAATATCCTGGCTAAGGATTTGGTCTAAAAAAAATTAAACTACCACTAGCATAAAAAGATGGTCCCTGAGATTTCATTTTTAATGATCTTATTGGGGACCATTTATTTTGCATAATAATATACTTTACTTCATCTATTTTTACCTTGGAGCCATTGTGAAGAGACCAAATCTCACTCCTAAGTAAAATTCCATTTTTTTATTACACACACATCATGTTATTTACTCAAATTAGAAAAGTTTTCATCACGGGGCTTGCCATGTTCGCCATGCTCTTTGGCTCCGGCAATGTCATTTTCCCATTAATTTTAGGAAGAGATTCAGGCAATCAACTTTTCTGGGGATTGATAGGGTTTATATTAACAGCAGTTGTTGTTCCTTTGTTGGGGCTTTTTTCGACGATGTTAAGCCATGGAGATTACAAATTGCTTTTAGCCCCACTTGGCAAAATCCCCTCTTTTATCATTATTCTAGTCTGTATGTTACTCATAGGACCTTTTGGTGTTATTCCTAGATGTATTACGATCTCTTATGCCTCTTGCAGGATGCATGTTCCTTCTCTCAATTTATTATTTTTTGCTGTTCTCAGCGCAATACTCATTTTTCTCTGCACTATTAAAAATAATATTATTGTGGATCTGTTAGGCCGATTTTTTGGGCCTTTAAAAATAATTTTGTTATTTATTCTAATTGTCAAAGGACTTGTAAGCCCTGCAGCCTCCATTCCCGCTGATTTTACAAAATTAGAAGGCTTCACTCATGGACTTTTATCAGGCTATGGAACCTGTGACCTCATTGCCATCATTTGTCTATCCGGACTCATTGTTAGCGGGCTGCGCCACGGAATGAATCCTGAAAAGAGAGAGGATTCGTGGGCAATTATTAAATTAGGTATTGGGTCAAGTTTACTTGGAGGAGTTCTTCTAGGTCTTGTTTATACCGGTTTTTGTATTGTTGCCTTTTCACATGGAAAAGAGCTCTCTCATGTTGATAGAGGAGATATTTTTAGTTCCTTAGCTCTCCAAGTATTAGGTCCTCAGGGAGGTTTATTTGCAAATATTACGGTTGCCGTTTCTTGTTTTGCTACAGCCATTTCTTTAACAGCAGTTTTTGCAATGTATCTGCATAAGGATCTATTTGAGGGCCGATTGAATTATCTTACCTCATTAATGATCACCAGTATCATCACTGCTTGCATGGCAAACCTTGGTTTTTCAGGAATCATGAAAACACTTTCTCCAATAATCCAAATTATCTACCCCATTTTGATTATTTATACTCTTTGGAATATTGTAGATAAGTTGTGGAAGCTCCATAAGCACCAAGCTCTTTCTATTACAATGAAACCTGAAAGTAGTGATTGGGAGTAAAAACAAGCGTAAGAAAGAATCAAAAAGGTCTATCGTAAAAATATATTTTCCTTTTTGAAATTCTCACCCATCACGAATATTCATAATAAATCGTTATGTGGCCCCGTACAAAGCTTATGAGTACAAGGCGGGCGAAGGATTGTGATCTTGGGCTGTATGTGCAAATACCGCCCCAATCACAATTCGAGACCAACGCAGCAATGATGAGCTTTCCACAAGTCGTAATAGATTTAGTGTGAAATATTCGAATGAGCTATTACTATTGAGCCCTGAAATTAATTTTATGAACCAGGAATATCCCACTTCATTTCAACGCCGCTTTTGCTGGAATGCTTTAACTGCATTTGCTGGAGTGGTTATTTTCTCCATAGCACTTGGCATTGGATGGATTCTTTTTGAGGGCATTCGACTTTTTCAACCAGTACTAATGCCCATTGCTATTGCCTCTATTTTAGCATACCTCCTTAATCCCGTTGTTACCTGGTTATGTCATTATCGTCTTCCTAGGACTACAAGCGTGATAGCAGTCTTTGTTGTTTTTACCCTTTTTCTCGTAGGTATTATTTTTTGGATTGCTCCCTCTCTCCAACGCCAGGGAAGTTCTTTCATTAAAAACCTTCCTGCCTACAGCCTACATGTCCAGAATCTTGTGGGTGCGAGTGCCAATTTTATAAATCATTTTATGGAAGCTACTCAATCTCGCAGTATGAATGTTCCGCTAACTGAGTTAGATAAAATCCACGATTATAGCGTTAACCTCATCACCGAAGGAATCACATGGCTTCAGCAAAAGATTCCAACCATCGTCGAAGCCTTGGGCCACCTTGTAAAAAGTAGCATTGGAGGTGTTTTCGGAATTTTTGGAACGCTCATTAGCCTCATTTTAGTACCGATACTTCTCTTTTTTTTCCTACTCGAAAGCCCCTCAATCAAGGAGAACTGGAGTAATTATCTTCCTCTTCCACCTTCTCATTTTAAAGATGAGATTGTCTCTCTTTTGTTAGAGATTAATAATACAATTATCTTTTTTTTTAGAGGTCAACTGATGGTAAGCCTCGTTGATGGTGCCCTTATTGCAGTTGCATTGATGATCTTTGTGCATCTCGATTTCGCAGCTTTGTTGGGCCTGATGGTCGGTGTTCTTGGACTCATCCCTTACGCTGGTATCATCATCTGCTGGATCCCTGCTGTACTTATTGCTGCGGCACAGTTTGGTGATTGGTGGCATCCTCTACTTGTCACTATTATTTTTCTTGTTGCCAATAATGTTGATGGAATTTTTATCTCACCAAAGATTGTAGGACAATCGGTAGGATTGCATCCTATTGTTGTGATCCTTTCTGTATTTACTTGGAGCATTATTCTTGGAGGTCTTCTTGGAGCTCTTCTTGCGGTCCCTCTAACAGCATCGTTGATTGTGATTCTACGTCGCTATGTTTGGGGAAAAATAGCATTTGAAAAATAATTTTAGCCCGCATATTTCATACTGATTCGTCGCGAGGCGCCGCGAATCCTGATGCAGAAACCACCGGCAGTCGGGAGACCGCGGTGGAGACTGCCTTTAGCCCGCATATTTCATACTGATCGTGACGAGGAGGCCGCGAAGGCTGATGGGGTAAGGCGAGCGATGAAGTCTGACGACGGCTGTATGAGTACATACTGCCTGAGGAGAACTTCGAGCTCAACCCAGCATCCATCTGGCTTCCCGGCCTCCGTAGTAGATTGGTATGAAATATCCGGGTTAATGAAAAAGCCACTCTTGAACAAAGTGATAAAGCTCCTCGATTGCTTCTAAACTCGAGCATTGATTTGTAAGCAGACGCAAATCAGGATGCTCTGGAATTTCGTAAGGGGAATCGATACCAGTAAAATCAATAATCTCACCAGAACGCGCTCGGGCATAAAGTCCTCGAGGATCACGGCTCTCACAGATCTCCAAAGGAGCATCCACGAAGACCTCTATAAAAGAAATATGATCCCGCACACAAGAGTGACGTACGCTCTCTCGGTCTTCACGAAAGGGGGAAATTAAAGCGCCTATCACAATAAAGCCTGCCTCTGCAAAAAGTTTTGCTACCTCACCGGTGCGTCGAATATTTTCTTTTCGATCCCTAGCCGAGAATCCGAGGTCGGAGCAGAGGCCATTACGAAGAGTGTCTCCATCGAGAATACAAGTGGCAATTCCTTGGGTGTGTAATCGTGCTTCTAGTCCAAGGGCCAAGGTCGATTTCCCTGATCCAGAGAGTCCAGTAAACCAGATTACAGCGCCATGATGACCCCATTTTTTTTTTCTATCCTCACGGGTAATAGTAGAATTAATTCGAGCGGTTTTAGGATCTGCTTTCATTTTTTTTTCGAATAATAATCCCAGCTCCCACAAGCCCTTTTTCACTTTCTATAGCCAAACGCCCCGTTACTGGAAGTTCATCGTAATAATCAAAGACAAGGGGTTGATGCAAGTGAAAACAAACATCGGCTACTTCATGTTGATGAAGAGAGCATGGGGATCTTTGTATCAATTTCATCGTAGTAGCATCTACAATATTTTCTATAAAAGTTACTCTTGCTAGAAGACGTTGTGTTCCTAATAACAAAAATATTTTCTGATCTACTCTTAGGGATAGCGCCTCTAACCAAAATAATCGAACATTAAGATCAGTACATTGCAAAGGAGTCTGTTGAGGTCTGCTAGCGATATCACCTCGCTGAACCAGAATCGATTCCTCAAGGGTAATAGCGACAGATTCTCCTGCAAAAGCATGTTGAGGAGGAGAAGAAGCACCCCATTCTTCAATTGACCTAACACGTGCTCTACGTTCTCCTCTCTCCTGTGGCCAAAAAATAAGTTTTTCCGATACTCTCAATGATCCTGATTCGACGCGTCCCACCACAAGAGGAAACTTTTCCGAAGAATAGATGTCTTGAACTACAAATCGAAGAGGTCCTTTTTCAAGAAATTTTTTCGGAGTTAACATATCAAGGCATTGAAGAACCGTTTGACCTTCATACCAAGGCATCTGCGAACTCAAGGAGGCAATATTTTCCCCTAAGGATGCAGCGGTAGGAATGATCCATGGAACAGGAAGCGCCCACTCTTGAAATAATTTTTGTGTCAATTGAGATACGAGTTCAAAAGCTTCTTGTGAAAAATTGACTAGATCGAGCTTGTTAATCACAACGATTACTTGATCAATTCCGAGAAGTGAAAGCAGCTGAACATGACGGCGAGTTTGCTCTTGAAGACCATCTACAATACTGATTAGTAAAATAGCTGCTTCCGCACAGGAGGCTCCAGTAAGCATATTTTTTAAAAACTCTTTGTGTCCTGGAGCATCCATCATGACATAGTGACGTTCTGATGTTCGAAATGGAATGTGTGTGATATCCATAGTGATATTTTCAGCTTGTTCCTCCAAAAAAGCATCTAACACAAATGCCAACTCCAGTTTTTTTCCTTCGGCCGCACTTGCTTCATGCAAGGCTGCAAGCTGCTCCTGTGAGAGTGAATCAGTATCATAGAGCAGACGCCCTAAGAGCGTTGACTTACCATGATCCACATGACCAACGGTGATAATGTGAAGTGGTGGTGCAGATGTACTCACAGAGGTAGAATAGGATAATAGGAAACCAGCCCGGATATTTCATACTGAAGTGTCATGAAGTGCTGTGCAAAGCTCATTAGTACAAAACGAGTAAAGGATTGTGATGCCAGGCTAGGAGGTGCATCATCGTTGTTGTTTTTTTAAAGGAATCCTCGTGCTCGTAGCTTCTGCATGGCATGACGCTCATGATGATCCTGAGCCCGTCCAGCACGTTCAGAGTGCCGTGTTTGAAGTAACTCTTCAATGATTTCTGGAATGGTGCTTGCATGACTTTCAATGGGCTGAGTGATAGGGGAACACCCCAAAGACCGATAGCGCTTACCATTACGAGCAAAATACATTTGAGGAATAGGAATATTTTCGCGTTCTATGTAGCGCCAAATATCGAGTTCCGTCCAATCGAGGAGAGGCTGAATGCGAGTGTGACCACCTGGCCATTTTTTGATGGAAAAGTGATTCCATAATTCAGGGGGTTGATCTTTATAATCCCATTTAAAATGGGCATCTCGGGGAGAAAAATAACGCTCCTTTGCACGCGTAGCATCCTCATCACGCCGAATTCCTGTGATCAGACCATCAAAGGAATGTTCCTGCATGCATTGTTGAAGTGCGACTGTTTTAAGCTCATGGGTCACAGTGACTGGATCATGCGTTTCATACCCAATAGAGGTAGTATAAGAACCCCTGCCAGCACGTGCCTCTTCATTTATTTTAATGACTAGTTCAAATCGATAATAGCATTGAGCCCATGTTCTAAATTCCAACATCTCAGGAAATTCGTATGTTGTATCAATATGTAATACGGGATAGGGAATACGACCCACAAAAGCCTTTTTTGTTAACCAAAGTAATACATTAGAATCTTTACCCATACTCCAGAGCATGCAGAGATGTGGAAAGGCATTGAAGGCCTCACGCAACAAATAGATGCTTTTTGATTCGAGTAAATCAAGATGCTTCATAGAGACCCGAGAGAATATCCTTCTTGAATACAAAAAAAAATATTCTTTTTGTGAGTTTATCATATCGATGATAAAAAGAGTTCCCATGAATTTCAAAAGCTCCGATATACTCTCGATTGATCACTATGAACGATACGATATCACGACTATTTTTTCCTTAGCATCATTAATGGAAGCTTATGCACAAAGGAAAAAAAAATCTCGGGCCCTGGAGGGAGCTCTTCTTGGAAATCTTTTTTTTGAACCGAGCACACGAACTCGAGTGAGTTTTGAAACAGCTTTTTATCGTCTAGGAGGAGCGGTTTTTAATATTTCCGATGAGATGGCTACTTCGATGGTCAAAGGAGAATCCCTCGAAGATACAGCCCGTATTCTAGGGGGATATGCAGATGTACTTGTCATACGTCATCCCAAAGAAGGCTCTATCAAACAATGTGCTGATGCATCAAACTCTCCTGTCATTAATGCTGGGGAAGGTTCAAGAGAACATCCTACCCAAGCACTCCTCGACCTTTACACCATCATGAAAGAGTGCGGAAGAAATCTGGATCAAATTGATGGGCTTTCCATTGCCATCGTAGGAGACCTCAAGCATGGAAGAACAGTTCATTCATTAACAAAATTACTCTCTCTTTTTAAAAATATTCATTTTATCTTGATCTCCCCTGATCCTTTAGTAATGCCACAAGAGATCGTTCAGCAACTATTGAGCCGTGGCCACACAGTAGAAGAATGCAATGATTTAGCCCGTGGTATTGGTAAAGCTGATGTGATTTACATGACACGTATTCAGCAAGAGCGTTTTTCAAATCCAGAAGATGCAGAGCGCTATCGAGGTTGCTACTGCTTGAACAAGGGGCTTTATGAAAAGCAAGTGGGATCCAAAAGTGTTCCAATCATGCACCCCCTACCCCGTGACAGTCGCCCAGGAGCTCTTGAAATTGATCAGGATCTCGACGACCATCCTAACCTTGCTATCTTTCGCCAAGCAAATAATGGGGTTCCTGTGCGCATGGCTCTTTTCGCTCTGGTACTTGATGTAGCCGATTTGTTTTCCGGGGGGTAAATATCGGAGTGATACTGCAATGCGCGGCACTAGCCCGTAGGGAGAGCCGAGCAGATGAGAGCGAGTCAATATGTACTTATAGAGCCTCATGTCAAAATGCTCACCTGACTTGCATCATCAAGCCTCGCAGCTCATCGCGACGAACCAACATGAAATATTCAGGATAACTTTTACGATATTCTAAATAAAAAAATGCTACTCCTGTGCAGGAATAGCATTCTTTGAAATTATTTACGAAGTAAAAATTACGCCTTACTATGCTCTTCAATATACTTCACAACATCACCAACTTTTTGAAGTTTCTCGGCATCCTCATCAGGAACTTCAACGCCGAACTCTTCCTCAAAAGCCATGACAAGCTCAACAGTGTCGAGTGAGTCAGCCCCTAGATCTTCAATAAAAGAGGCGTTAAGAGTGACTTGTTCAGCAGTAACGCCGAGTTGCTCGACGATGATATTACGTACTTTTTCTTCAATGGATGTGTCAGACATGGTGATTAATAAAATGAATTGGTAACTAGAAGTAGAGATTAGAGCCTCTCTTGGCAACAATTTTTATTAAAAAAATCTAGCTATTCCTTCAACGAGGAATGGGAAGAGATCACGGCAAGGTGTTCTGAGGAGTAATCGATTGGATAAGCGTATACTTGGGATGCCCCACCAGCAAGACTTCGATTGAGTAGGAGGTCCCATCTCTCATTCCAAGGGTAGGAATTGTTTCTGTGTAGACAACACTCTCTTTGGGATTAATGGTCACAACGCTAGCAATAGGATCAAAAGAACGATCTTTCGACCATTGCGTGATCAGAGTGCCATTTTGCTCTTTGAGTAGAATTTCAATGCGCTGATTCGTTGAAAAATCGAGAAAACACATCTCTTTTGTATTATTGGTTATTTTGTAAGAAATATGAAGTTCGGGTGTATCGCTTACTGAAAAGGAGAGCGGTTCTACTAAAATTTGCGATGCAGGAGGGTCTATTTTATTAGGGATAACTTTTACAATATTCAAAAACTGACTCATACGTTTTTTCATTTCCTCTTGAATAGAATGGCGTGGAAGAAGCAAGGAATTTCTATATATCGGATTCGTGGCAGCCTCTGCTGCAGCCTGACGTGCCTCCTCACGTTCAATAAAAAAAGGACTATTTTCTTGTGGAGCAGTTGACTCAGTCATCTCTTCTATTTCAGAGCGCGAGATAGAATTAGTTTTTTCAATGCTGCAGATTCCAGTGGAAATAGCACTCATGAATCCAAAAAAAAGAAGATAGTATGACAATTTCATGATTCCAAAGAATCACCTTTTTTTTTAAACTTCTCAATCACGAATCTTTCCTCGAACTCTATTTCTTATTTTATGCAGCGTGTTTCCTCTTCCTCATTTTGGAAAAATGGTTCTTTCTTGGCATTATCGATTCTCGTCTTCGGAATCTTTGGAGCAGGCATGACAATAGGGGTCTATTCGCAGCATGTCTACTCCACTCATGAGGCTCAGATTATTACAGGAGAAGGAACCATCGCTGCACTCTATCCTCAACGTCTCTCTAAAAAAATCGCTCCTCATCAAATAGCTAAGGTTACTTTTCAAGGGCAAGCCTCTCTCCTTCCTTGCAAAGCAGAAGTTATTTCGGTTAACCCAACCATGTTAGGAAGGAGATCTCTTCTTCTAGTAAAGCTCCAGCTTCTCGATGGCACTACTAGGAACAATGGTCTTCAGTGGGAAAAACAAGAGGTATTGGTCCCTGGCACCCATTGCACAGTAACCATCGATACGACTATTCCACCCATACACTAGCTGATGAGGATTTTTTTTCGAGTCTCTTTAAAATACGTAGTCCCTTGGTTTCTTGCACTCGTTACGGGAATAGCCATGAGCTGTACCTTCCCTCCTTATGACCGAGAAGTATTCGCATGGGTCCCTTTTGTAGCTTTTCTACCACTAATGTCAGCCCTTTTCTTCTCACCACTTCCTACTTCTTTTCTAAGACGTTTAAGGTTCACTTTTTTTCTGAGTTTCTTTGCTGGTTCCATTTTTTTTCTACTCACGCTGGAATGGATTACAACCGTTGCCTGGGAAGGATTAGTCACCCTCCCTTTTTACTTGGCTCTTTATATGGGCCTCTGGGGGGTCTTTGTTGGAATGGTTCTCAGGGGGTTTTTAGAAAGCTCTGGATATCACAGCCTCTCTTCCCTTAAAAATTTTCTTATCTCGGTATTATCTGCTGCAAGCTGGAGTGCTTTAGAATGGCTTCGGGGAACTTTATTTACTGGCTTTGGATGGAATTCTTTTGGAGTTGCTTTCCATCATTCAATTCCTTTGCTTCAAATCAGTGATATTACTGGTGTTGCTGGGCTCTCTTTTCTCGGTGTGATGACCTCCTGTAGTCTTGCTTTAGCGATCAAGCGCCTTATTGAGGAAGCAAAACAAAAAAAAATCACCATGCCTCTACGCCTAAGACTCCATGGTGATATGCTAGCAACACTTTTTTTGATCGTCGCAGTCATGATTTATGGACTGCGTGAAATGTCTGCTCCAGCACCACTTGAGAAAGTCCTCTCCATCGTGGCTATTCAAGGAAATATTCCACAAAATCATAAATGGAATCGTGCCTTTGAAGAGACAATCATGGACACCTATTACCGTGAATCCCAAACAGCTCTCGCTCTCCATCCCGATTTGATTGTATGGCCTGAGGCGGCAACACCTCGACCGCTCTTGGGTGATCAGAAAACTTTTTCTCGAGTTGAAAAGCTCTTAAAACAAGGTTCCGCCGATTTTCTTATCGGCTCCTTGCATTTTGAAGAGAAACCTCAACGGGATTACAATGCTGCCATTTTACTTAATGCAAAAGCTAGTTCGGGTATTTCAGAAATCCAATATTATGCCAAAACGCATCTTCTTCCCTTTGGTGAATACATACCTTGCCGAAACAGCTTTCCCCTTTTTCAATGGATTATTGGAGATCGTATTTTAGGTGACTTCGATGCAGGTCCCGGTCCAAAGCTCCTCTCTCTCTCTCATCAAAAAATAAAAGTAGCTCCCCTGCTCTGCTTTGAAGATACACTTGGTGAGCTTGTACGACAATTTGCACTACTCGGAGCACAAGGCCTCATAACATTGACCAATGATGGATGGTTTGGGCATTCAGCCGCTTCCAAACAGCATCTCACCAATGCCCTCTTTCGTTGTGTGGAGACAAAACTTCCCATGCTGCGCGTTGCCAATACTGGAGTAACCTGTCTTATCGACCGCTTCGGACGCATTACCCATCAACTTGAAGATGATCATGGCACTACTTTTTTTGAAGGAATGTTGGCAGCCCCGTGGAACCTTCCATCCCATCCATCACTTACTTTTTATTCAAGGCATGGGGATCTTTTTGCACAGGGATGTTTAGGAGTGCTACTTGGAAGCATTCTAATTTTCTTATTAAAAAGAAAAAAGAAGGGATGAAATATTTTTAACACATGATTTTTAACACTCTTCCTTTTTTCTTTTTTTTGATCGTAGTCCTCATCGTTTACTGGAGTCTTCCCTCAGACCGATGGCGACATCCTTTTCTATTTGCAGCTAATTTCTTTTTCTACGGCTGGTGGAACTGGAAATGCACAGGACTCCTTTTTACTGTTATTATGGTCTCTTATTTTGCTGGAAGATTCCTAGAAAGAGCAGCCGAGCCTCACAGAAAGAGGCTGATGATCGGTGCTTGCTCCTTGCTAATCCTCATCCTGGGCTATTTTAAATACACTAACTTTTTTTTAGAATCACTTCACACTGCTTTCATAAAAATGGGAGGAACTTCAGGCTGGATCACACTGAAAATTATTCTTCCTGCAGGAATTAGTTTCTATATTTTCCAAGCGATTAGTTATGTTGTGACGGTTTATAGAAAAACATTAGTAGCTGAAACATCGTTCATACGGCTGGGTGTTTACCTCTCCTTTTTTCCACATCTTGTTGCAGGGCCGATCATTCATGCTCCCACCTTTCTTCCACAGCTGCACAAGAAACGTTACTTTAATTCCTCTTTTTTTATCGAAGGCTGTCGAAAGTTCGCTTTGGGATTTCTCTACAAAGCGGTCTTTGCTGATCATCTGGCGGCCTTTGTGAATCCCATTTTTGAAAAAGTAGAGAAGCAAGCCGCGCTGAAACTTTTTGGGGGATGTTTAGGATTTTATGGGCAGATCTATTTTGATTTTGCTGGCTATTCATTGA
>JAIPKF010000128.1 GCA_021733705.1 Chthoniobacterales bacterium | reverse complement strand
CTGCCATACTTTTTCGATTGTTCTTACTGCTTCACGGTGCGGATGTGGATCATGAACGCGAAAAAGGAGTGCTCCATGGTAACGTGCTATCGAAGTGATGGCAACGCTGGGGAGTAAACGTTCTTGAACTGTTTTTCCTAAAAATGATTTTCGTGAATGCCCCAGGAGTAGGGGGGCTCCGAGTTGTGTTAACGTTGGGATTGCTCTTAGTAAGGCATTATTATGTTCCTGGGTTTTTCCAAAACCGATTCCAGGATCAAGAATAATTCTGTCTTTGGGGACCCCATAATTCAAAGCTCTTTCACGTGTTTTTATTAAAAATGTAGTGACTGCTGCAACGACATCATCTTGGGGATAAGTCGGATTTTTTTGCATAGTTTCAGGTGTTCCTTGATGATGCATGAGAATAAGAGTTGAACCGGTGGAGGCAGCAACTTCTCCCATTCCTGGATCTCCAAGTGCACTCACATCGTTAATAATAGTTGCACCTGCTTGAATTGCGGCATGGGCGACAGTGGCTTTGGAAGTATCGATGGAAATTGGAACACTCGTTTTTTTTCGTAATTCCTGAATCACAGGAATCACACGTCGCAGCTCTTCCTCTGCCGAAATAGGCATAGCTCCAGGCCTTGTTGATTCTCCTCCAATATCAAGTATATCGGCTCCCTCCTCGACAAGTGCAAGCCCCCGATCTAGTGCCCGTTCTTTTTCTAAAAAAAAACCTCCATCAGAAAAAGAGTCAGGAGTCACATTGAGAATACCAAGAATCAATGCACGATTAGCAATAATCATATATTAGCCCATTTAATGATGGTTATAAGAAGGGTCATGAAAAATAAATATAGCGCTCTATTGATCCACCATTAGACGCTTGCATAAAGCAAATAAATAATGATCCTTATTATCAAGATATGGCTAATCATCCTGTTTCACTCATTTCTCCGATTCAGATAGTACAAACATCTTTGGCTAATAATAGCGCCCGTAATGCTCCTTCAAGTTCGGAGCTTCCTTCGAGTGGGGCAGCAACCTCTGATGCCAGTGTTTCAACTGCTGGTAATCCTGCTGCAACAGATGTGCATTTGATGCAATCCAGTGATGCTACTGCATTTGTTTATGGTTCTACAAAAAGCAACGAGTCATCTGCTGCAAATAACTACACAACGGTAGATGATGCTGCGAAACTCGCTACTAGAGTAGCTGCAGATAATGACGTTATCGATGAGATTAAACGAGAAGATCAAAGAAAGAAAAAACAAAAAAGACCTGAGGAGAAAAATTCGAAAAAAGACTCAAAGTCTGAAGAGGTTCTTGAAGCGCCAGCGGGTGATGGCTACCACCTCAAAAATACGATGATGGTAGCAAGTCATGGTATTGTTTGAAAATATCCGGGTTCACTCCACTATTTCAAAGCAATATTTTACATCTTGTGATGTGACAACAAGGTCATTTTTTGTTAATTTAATTTACTTATGTCTACATTCACACCAACGGATAATTCAAGATCTTCCGAGTGCATCTCCATCATTATTCCCTTTTATAACGAAGAAGAAAATGTTGAGACAGTTCTCCAAGAAGCACGAATGACGAATCCTGATGCAGAAATTATTGCGGTGAATGATGGAAGTCGTGATGCAACAGAAGCCTTGATCAAAAAATTTCAAGATGTTCGTCTGATTTCTTTTTCAAAAAATTTGGGTCAAAGCGCTGCTCTCTATGCAGGTCTCCTCAATGCTTCACATGATCTCTGTGTGCTGATGGATGGAGATGGTCAAAACGACCCTGCTGATATTCCCATGTTGATTCGTGAAGCAGGAAATTATCAGATTGTCTGTGGTTATCGCCGTCAGCGTCAAGATAGCTGGCAGGTGAAAGTGGCCTCTAAGATTGCTAATAAAACACGACGATTCTTTACTGGTGATTCGGTTCGTGATGCAGGCTGCACCCTTAAAGTGATCCGTAAAGAATATTTGCCTCTTCTCATTCCCTTTAATGAAATGCAATGTTACATGATTGCAATGCTAGAACATGCAGGACTCACTTTAGGACAATTTCCGGTCAATCACCGTCCCCGTCGGTTTGGTAGTTCCAACTACACAATCCTTCGACGTGCCTGGCGCGGAGTATGGGATCTGCTCGGGATTTCATGGCTCTTGCGTCGGCAAATCTGCTGGCCTGCATCTGATACCTATTCCATGAAATAATCGCCTCTACGGGCTACTATTTCTGCTTGAAAATCTCTCTTCCTTCGTCCAGATCGAGGAAGTCGAAAAAAGTCTGAATATCAGAAAGATCTCCATATCCCCCTTCTTGAAGGCGACGTCGTAACGTTTCAGAGGCCTGATCACGCCAACCATACTTTCTCATGTACTCATTCCATATGAGAATTTCCTCTTTTGAATGGTTTTTTCCTTTTTTGAGAGTCCACTCCCAAGCCTCTTCATCAGTCGCTCCAGAGGTGACATATGTGACTAGCTGCTGATACTCGATCCCCAAAAAACGGAGACAAAAACCATCCATTTTTTCAGGATGACCTAAATTAGAAATATAATCCTCAGGGAGTATATGAGCAGCATGCAGGCGAATCTTATCAAGCAGGCGAGGCAAGTAAACTAAGCCGTGAATTTGATCATAAGGGCTTCGAGGAAATGGAACCATACTCATAGGTTAATTCGGATATTGAGTCCCTACGCCCCAATCACAATTCGAGACCAACGCAGTAATGATGAGCTTTTCACAAGCTGTAATAGATTTAGTATGAAATATCCGGGTTAACTTCGTTGCGAAGAGAATGCGCTCAATAAAAAAAAGCCTGTTGCCATGCAGATACAGGTATCTGCGATGTTGAAAGGAGGCCAATAATAGCTCCAAATCTGAAATCCGAGAAAATCGACCACATGTCCTCGAAGCACACGATCGCAGAGATTACCAAGAATTCCGCTTAAAAGTAAGACCCACCCAAGTTGAAGGGAAAGTGCTACAAAATGATGCCGCTGCCAAAAAAGCAGGAGTATGGCAACCAAAGAAATAATCATAAAAAACCGATTGTTATCATGCATGATCCCAAAGGCGGCCCCCGTATTGTAGAGATGCGTTAGGTAAAAAAATCGAGGGACGATTTTAATGGTCCCAAAAAGGGGGATTGCATAAAGAACCAGTAGCTTGGTCAGCTGATCACAAGCCATAAGCAAAAAAACAAGAGGAATAAAGTAGATTGGGGATGTCATGAAGTGGATAAAATAAAATCTGAGAGGAGAGTAATGTGTAACGATGGGTGGGTGCAAGGAATTCTAGCCCGGATATTTCATACTGATCGTGACGAGGAAGCTGCGAAGGCTGATGGGGTAAGGCAGACGAGCATTTTGATGCCGGGCTGTATGTTTACATGCTGCCCAAATCAAAATGGGAGTATATATGAGGCTCTATCATTATGATCGAGTCTAAATTTTACTTAATCTCCAAACACAATAGATCGTCCATCGTGGACAAGGACACGGTCATCGGCATGGAAACGAATTCCTCGTGCAAGTGCCAGTTTTTCACAATCACGGCCGAGGCGTCGTATATCTTGAAGTGAGTGAAAATGTTCTATTCGGAGCACCTCTTGATGAATGATAGGTCCTGCATCAAGCTGCTCCGTAGCATAATGGCATGTTGCTCCAATGAGCTTTACACCTCGATTATAGGCCTGTCTATAGGGATCTGCTCCCGCAAAAGCTGGTAAGAGTGAATGATGAATATTGATAATACGATCTCGATATTCCTCACATAACCATGCTGGAAGTACTTGCATGTAGCGACACATCACGAGAAGTTCTGCCGATTCACAACGAATTATGGCCGCCATTTTTTGAAAGGCTTGTTCTTTTAATGAGGCTTCCTGCGGGATTGGAAAATAATGAAAAGGTAATCCCTCACGTTCGACTTCGGATCGTAAATCCTCATGATTAGAAATCACAGATTGAATGGCGATGTTGAGTTCTTGCGATCTCCAGCGCCAAAGAAGATCGGCAAGACAATGATTTGTTTTACTCACAAGCAAGATTGTTTTTAAGGGGACACTTTGATCTCGTAATGTCCATTGAGCTCCTATCTCTTGAGCAAGGAGAGGGATATTTTTTTTGAGTTCTTCAATTTTATCGAGTCCCGAAATTTCAAAAGCAAGACGTCCAAAGAATACCTTGTCAAGCGTGCTGGTGTACTGTTGCACTTCTACCAAATTTCCGCGATGTTTTGCAATAAGCTCTGTAATGGAAGCAAGTAAGCCGATACGATCGGGAGCTTGAAGCTTGAGAAGAAAAAAGCTCGCTGTCTTCATGAAGGAATGCTTTAGATTCTCCCTACCATCACTGTTGCACAGCGTCCACATAATGTTGGATGCTCATGATGGTCTCCCACATCATTACGATGACGCCAGCAGCGCTCACATTTCTGAGTGGTTGTTTTTTCAATACGAATCATTTCTGGGCCGTGCACTACCTCAAGATGACTCAAGATAAAAAGTTCTTCCACTTCCGACAGACCTGCGGAAGTTTCAGTGCTTTGTAAAATCAAAGTATCTTCAGTTGTTACAATTACTTTTGCTTCTAGAGGATTGGAAATGAGATGATCGTTCTGGGCCTTTTCGAGCGCCTGTGCAACCTGACCACGTAGAAGAAATAGTTTTTCATAGCGCTTGAGCAGCTTTTCATCCACAGGAGCCGCCTCTGGAAAATATTCTAAATGAATGGAACTTTCTGGCCGATAGTACCCCCAGGCCTCTTCAGCAGTGAAGACTAAAATCGGTGCAAGCAAGCGTGTTAAGGTTTCAAAGATATGGGCCATGGTCGCCTGCGTGGAGCGACGTCGGTTTGAATTTGGGGAGTCGCAGTAAAGGCGATCTTTAGTCGCATCAATATAGTGACTGCTTAAATCGACCGTGCAAAATTGATTAATCGTATGGAAGACACGTTGGAATGAGAATTCGTCATATGCGGAACGGCATAAATTTACCACTTGCTGCAAACGTCCTAGAATCCATAAGTCGATGCCCGTTGGGG
>JAIPKF010000127.1 GCA_021733705.1 Chthoniobacterales bacterium | reverse complement strand
GAATGCAGAGGATATTATAAGCGAAAGCAAAAAAAAGATTTTCTCTAATAATTTTCAATATCTCACGACTGATTTTTAACGAAGAGACAATCCCTTCTAGAGAGGGATTCAACAGGATGATACCTGCAGTCTCCTTTGCAATATCGGAGCCTAATCCCATTGCTATTGATGTTTCTGCTACGGCAAGTGCCGGAGCATCGTTGATGCCATCACCCGCCATAGCAGCATGGAGTCCCTCCTTCTTCCATAGATGGAACTGCTCAGCTTTTCCTGCAGGGGAAAGCTCTGCATGAAATTCTGAAATACCGAGTTCCGCAGCCACAGCCTTTGCCGTGCTTTCACGATCTCCCGTAAGCATAGCTGTTCGCACACCCAGAGCAGTGAGCCTTTCAATGACGGTTTTGGCTGAGTCTCGAATAGTATCACGAAAAATAAAGACCCCAGCAGGAATTCCTCCGACCGTCATCGCCACGAGTCCTTCATCAGGTTGCAGAGAAATGAAGTTCCATTGTTCGGGTGGTATGCCACGCCCCTCAAAAAACTGAGATGCTCCTAGAAGGAGCTCTTTTCCATCTACAACCGCACTAATTCCACCTCCAGGAAACGCTTTAAAAGAGGATGGTTTTAAAATTGGAAGACCCTTCTCTTGGGCATGGAGTAGAAGAGCTCTAGCGAGAGGATGCTCACTCCCTTGTTCGGCTCCAGCAGCGAGTGATAATAGATTTTTTTCTACAAAAGGATCGATTGCATGAATCGAGACCACTTTGGGTTTTCCTTCGGTCAATGTACCTGTCTTATCGAGAGCCAATAGATTTGTTGATGCCAGATTCTGAAGCGCAGAAGCAGAGCGAACAAGAATTCCGCATTGAGCTGCTTTGCCGATACCGACTATCAATGCCATTGGCGTTGCCAATCCCAAAGCACAGGGACAAGCAATCATAATAACTGCGACAGCGGAATTCAGTGCATGAAAAAAATGGGGAGCTGGCCCCGCAAGCATCCAGATCACAAAGGTGAGAATACTGATACCCATAACAATCGGAACAAAAAGGGCTGCCACTCGATCTGCTGTTTGTTGGATAGGAGCCTGACTACGCTGAGCTTGCGCTACCAAACTAATAATCTGTGAGAGAGCTGTATCAGCACCTGCATGGGAAACCTCAACCACAAGACTACCTGAAGCATTGATCGTTCCAGCAGAGACGGGAGATCCATGGGATTTCTGCACAGGAAGTGCTTCTCCGGTTAACATCGATTCATCTATAAAACTCTCTCCCTCAAAAACAATACCATCTGCTGGTATTTTTCCTCCAGGCAACACCCTTAGATAATCTCCTACCTTTAATTCGGAAATAGGAATTTCATGATCCAACTTTCCCTCCTTTCCGACAATCAGAGCCATGGGGGGTGTGAGATCAAGTAGTTCGCGAAGGGCAGATCCAGCCTTAGCTCTTCCGTGAGACTCTAACCATTGACCCAGTAAAACAAGCACCATGATCACTGTGGCTGCCTCGAAATAATAATCTCCTGCTGGTGAACCTTTCATGAAGCAATAGCCTAAAAGGAGCATTGTGATGCTGTAGAGAAAAGCGACACCAGTCCCAAGTGTGATCAAGGAAAACATATTAAGAGAACCGGTTGCAAAAGAATGAAATCCTTTTTTCCACACCTCACCCCCACACCAAAAAACAACTGGAATTGAAAGAAGGCACTCGACTCCTCCAGCTACCCTTCCTTGAAGTAGGGTGAGTCCAACCATGGGCCCCATAGCAAGAATAACAACCGGAATTGCAAAAATCAGTGAGATCCAAAATTGCTTTTCCAGAAGTGCTGATTCCGAAGTGTCATCACTAGGAATAATTGGTTCGAGCCTCATTCCACATTGAGGACAATCCCCCATGTTCTCCTGGAGAATCTTGGGATGCATGGGGCAGGTATAAAGAGAACTCATTGGCAAAAAAATTCAAATTAGTAACAAAGAATTTTATACTGAAGTGACATGAGGCGCTATGCAAAGCTTATTAACAGGGATATTTCATACTAGTTTGTCGCGAGGCGCCGCGAATCCTGATGCAGACACCACCGGCGGTCGGAAGACCGCGGGGGAGACTGCCCTGGCTTTAGGGGGCAGCCCTGAAAGGGCGAGACGAGCGGGAGCGAGCGAGTCAACGAAGATGATGGATTGCGACGACGGCTCTATGTTTCATACTGCCCGAGGAGCAATTCGAAGCTGACGCAGTATCCATCAGGTGTTCGCAAGCCGCAGCAGAATCAGTATGAAATATGCGGGTTAACCCGACGGAACATCTAGCATCTCCCATTCTTTATGATCCAAAAACTGATGTAATTTCACCCTGTTTCTTAAAACCTCAAGAATGATTGCTCCCGTTTTGGCCTGATCCAGCAGAGTGATCCCAGATCCATGAAGGTTCGATTCCAGCTCTTGAAATGAAGCATTAGGGTGATGTCGTTTAAAAGGATCATTTCCCAAAATCACAAAACGTGGTGCTACTGCTTTTATAAAGTCCTCCTCAATTTTTTTCTCCATTGATGGAAAAAGAAGAATTGTCGCATGCAATTTCTCAGGTGAGCTATGCTCTAGCAGCCAGTTTTGAAGAGTCAGTGAGGAATTGGGAATCCACAAGAGGCTTGCTTTGCCTAATTGAAACTTTAGGACAAGAGCAGAATCAGAAGAGCCAGCAGGTGGATACAAAACTTCTGCAAAGCAGCCCGAAGAAAAATTCAGCTGATCCCCTTCACGAAGAAGAGTTAATTTTTGGCCTGATATGCTGAGCTTTCTTAAAAAATGTTTAAAAACAAAAGAACCTCCTTTTCCTTCAGAAGAAAAAAATGAGGAGGGCTGAATCTCCTCTAAGAGGGGCACGAGACCGCCCAGGGTAGCAGCTCTCTTTTCAGTCATCACGAATCCCTGGAGAGCTGATATTCCATTTTCTGAAAAAAAGGGGAGAAGGGTACGAATCCCATTTTTAGAACTTCCAGCATTGATCATCCATCCTCTTCCATCAACTTGAAGCATTGCCGCTTGTGCTGAGGGAAAATCAAAAATAGTAAGTTTTGGAGAGCGATTCATTGAAAAGCCAACTGAAAACGAACTCAGAGGAAGGAGGCTGCATCCATGAACTACAATCAAGAGAATTTTGGCACAGAGCCAATTGCTATTATTAAAAACAAGTGCTACCCATGGAAAGAGAGGAGCAACAAGAACTGCTAAAGCTGCCAGAGCAAGAATTAAAAAGGCTATTGGAACAGCAATCACATTGGCTACCAAAGAGGAAAAAGAGAGAAGATGAAAATAAAAAAGGGAGGGAAGCAAAGAGCCGATCCATGCAGCAGTAGAGAGAGCTAGAAGCTGAGCAAGGTGATGAAAAAAATCATACCGCCATTTCTGAAATGGGGTGATTACCCTTTTTGGCAGGAAGGGATCATGCTCATAGAGGGGATGAAGTATTTTTTGAAATGGAGTGGCTAAAAATAAAATAGAGAAGACGACACAGAAAGAAAATTGCCACCCTAGAGAAAAAAGAAGATTCGTTTGTAATAGGAGTAAACAAAAAGCTGCTGCAGCAAGACTATTGATCATTTGTGGTCGTCGATATACAAGAAAACCGATGAGAAAGAGAGAGCTCATGAAAGCAGCCCTGAGACTTCCGATACGAAAACCAGTGATGGCCACATAAAAAAACAGGAGGGGAATCGTCACAAGAACTGAAGACCATCTTGGAAGCCGGAGCATTTTTAAGAAAAACCAAATAATAACTGCAAGCATCCCAACATGGAGTCCACTCACAGCAAAAAGATGCATTGTTCCAGTCAGTTTGAAATCATCTACGAAATCAGCTATTTCCTGTTCTTGAGAGCCAAGAGCAACGGCCTTAATAAGCTTCATTACGGTAGAATCATCCGTGATCCCAAGAGTGATCCATTCTCCTATTTTTTTACGAGACTCCTGAGCAATCCTCATGAGTTGATGGTTATTTCCAGCAGAAAGAATACGACCTGGATCTGCAGGATCCATTCTGAGTTCGGTGAAGACCTCTTTTCGAGCTAACCACGTTTCAATATTAAATTCCCCTGGATTTCGAGGACCTTGAGGAGAGGTCGCTTGGGCTCTTAAAGAGACTCTATCTCCATATACTAGGGCAGGCCCCTCCCAATGAACAAACATCGTCACTGGGGGAATTAACCCGGATATTTCATAACGATCACCTACGGAAGCCGCGAAAACAGATGGATGCAGCGTTGATCTCGAAGTCTTCCTCGGGCAGTCTGTAGGCGCGCATATGTCGTCAGACTTCATCGATTGCCTTGCCCCATCAGCCTTCGCTGCCTCCTCGTCACAATCAGTATGAAATATCCGGGTTAACTTTTCTGAACCAAGATCTATTGAATCTGTTTGGAGAAAAAATGAACTATAATGATTTGAAGAGACTTTTACCTCACTAGTCACCCTCCCCTCTACAGCTATATCATCTCCTCTTTTTTTTAAAAGAGAAGCAACCTGATAGGCTGGGGATTCCTTCCATTGCCATGCATGGAGCGTTGCAAAAGAGAGTGCAATAAAGAGAAAGAAGAGACCGTGTTCACTATTGCAGGAAAACTCTTTTTTCCAGAGGAAAAATAAAAGAAACCCTCCCAGCCCCAGACTTCCAATAAAAAGCATCCAACTTGGAAAAGAAAAGATTTCTTCCGTAATAATCCCTACAATCGCTGCCAACATAAGGCCCAGAAAGGGAAAGCGCCTGTTTTTTAATGAGAAAAAATCACTAAAAAGAGCACAGAGTCGTAACAACCATTTCATTCAATATAAGTGAAGCCGCTCTTAACCCGCATATTTCATACTGGTTTGTCGCGAGGCGAGCACCGCAGCGACACCGCTCTTCGCAGCCTCAGTAGTCTTCCAGAGCATATCCAAAACCGTGTCGCAAACTCGCTGAGGCAGATGAAGAGCAAGGAGTCGAGGCGCAGACCCGAGGAGTTTATAGTCAATACTGGACGAGGCGAGCACGGCAGCGACACCGCACTTCGCTGCCTC
>JAIPKF010000126.1 GCA_021733705.1 Chthoniobacterales bacterium | reverse complement strand
GGAAGCCAGATGGATACTGCGTTAGACTCACATTTTGATTTGGACAGTATGTACACATACAGCCCGGCATCAAAATGCTCGTCTGCCTTGCCCCATCAGCCTTCGCAGATTCCTCGTCACGATCAGTATGAAATATCCGGGTTAAACTTCTGCAGATGTCGTAGCATTCATGCATGAAGAAGATTTTTCGCTTCGGCATACACCTCTCTTTTTCGAGTTGGCAATAAATTCAAAGAAGTGAAGAGCCTCCACTCCCCATCTATTATGAGCTGACGCTTCAAGAGCTTGAGTGATGTTAAAACCACTTCGGTAGACAAGTTGAAAGGCTTTTTTTAACTCTCGTCGAGTCGAAGAGCTGATCTCCGCACGCCGCAAACCAATACTGTTAAGACCCGAGACTAAATCACTTTCATAGGCCGTTAGGTAGGGGGGAATATTTTTACTCATACGGCTTCCTCCGCGTACCATGGCATATTTTCCAACACGAATAAATTGGTGAAAAACAGCACCACCACCTAAGACAACCCTGTCATGAATTTCGACATGTCCTGCAAGCAAGCAATTATTGGCAATGATAACATGATTGGCAACCGAGACATTATGCCCCAGATGAACACCCACCATAAGAAAATTATTGTTTCCAACAACAGTACTACTCCCCTCGCTCATACCACGGTGGATCGTTACATACTCACGGAAAATATTTTCACTTCCGATATTCACCGTACTCTTGATTGATCGATCAAAACCAATCACTTGAGGATCGGCTCCCAGAACTACTCCATAACCCACTTCATTATTTTCTCCAAGACGCACAGCTCCTGTCACAATCGCTCGCGCCAGAATACGGCAACCATGCCCAATGACTGCTCCCGCTTCAATAATGGCTCCAGGGCCAATGGTGACAGTTTCCG
This sequence comes from Chthoniobacterales bacterium, assembly GCA_021733705.1. Taxonomy (GTDB): domain Bacteria; phylum Verrucomicrobiota; class Verrucomicrobiia; order Chthoniobacterales; family UBA6821; genus CAIWMF01. Next base: position 4,161 of record JAIPKF010000126.1, on the reverse strand, counting down.
CAAGAACGGCTTGAGGAGAAACGATAGCGGTAGAATCGATAATCGGCATAAGAAAAGTGGTGTTGCAGTAAAGGGTAAAGTGTATTTGAAATCAGAATCAAACTAGTTTTGCGATATTTGTATTTTAACAGCATGAATGTTTCAAACAGCACTTAGAAAATGAATCTCATTTTTGCGCCTGTGACTCTTCACTCTTAACCCTTAACCCGGATATTTCATATCAACCCTGCTTCACGAAAACTAAAATACGGTTTCCTGCGGCCAGACTAAGTTCCAATGATGACATGGTCTGCAAGCGGAAGCTGCAAACATTCTCCCGCTTTGAGCAAACGATTTGTAAAAAGGCGATCTGAACGACTTGGAGTTGGATCTCCTGAAGGATGGTTGTGAACTATAGCAATCGCATACGCCCTCTTGACAATGGCTCGTTGAAAAATTTCTCGTGGATGAGCGACTGTTTGACTTAGGCTACCTCGAAATATTTCTCGCTGCTCCATTAAACCTCCACGAGTATCAAGCAATAAGACCCAAAGCGATTCGTAAGGAAGCAAGAGAAGATGAGACTTCATCACATTATAAATATCTTCACCATTCACAATAGAGATTTTTTCTTTCTCTGGGGCTGATACTCTTTTCCCCATTTCAAAAGCAGCTTTTAGCTCGGCAGCTTTGGCAGGACCAATACCAGAAATTTGAGAAAGCTCCTCAATAGAGCATCCTGCAAGTCGCCTTAATGTCCCCCACTCTTTTATCAATTCCTCGGCAACCTTAAGCACATGATGACCTACACGACCTGTTCTTAAAAAAATGGCGAGAAGTTCCGTGTCGTGTAATGCCTCTGCGCCATGCGCTGCAATGCGCTCGCGTGGGAGATCTTTTTTAGAGAGACCATTTTTTTTTGAAGAACTCATGAGGGAATACGACTATGAAGCAGGTGGTCTTTTTTTCACAAAGTGAGTGATATCTCCTTACAGGCTTTTATAGTCAAATTTCTTAAAAAAGAGAGGATTTCGATCTTTAATCAATGGAAAGCTTGGAAGGAATCAGTCCTCTCAAATAAGTTGCCATGGCATGAAAGCCATTAACATAATCATTTTTAGGAATCAAAAATAGGGCTGCCTCTGCTTGATCAATTAAATTATTTATTTCGATAACTGCAGCATCGAATGTCCCTGTTTGCAAGAAAAGCTCCATGAACTCTTCGCGATGCAGCTCGGTGTCATCAAGGAGCCTGCTACGTAATTTTTCTTGATCTTTACCAGAGGCCGATTGAATCAGGAGCAAGATAGGAAGGGTAAATTTTCCTCCTGATAGATCCGTGCCTAATGTTTTACCAAAAGTTGCTTCATCACCTAGCAAATCAATACAATCATCTAAAAGTTGGTAGGCGATACCGATTTTATTACCATACTCTTTTAGAGCACTTACCACCTCGGAAGGAGCTTCATTTAAAAGAGCTCCCAATTCACATGCAACAGCAAAAAGGGATCCAGTCTTCATCTCAATGATTCGGAAATAATTTTCTCGTGTGAGATTCATATCAAAGCGGCGCTCTGTTTGTAACATCTCTCCAGAGCAGACTCCAATAGCGGCATCGGCAATACGACGGGACATCTCAGAATCCGAAAATTGGGTCGCAAGGCGCAATGCATGAGCAAAAAGAATATCCCCAACTAAAACAGTCATTCCATTTCCCCATTTTGCATTGAGTGTCGGTCGCTCGCGACGGACAACGGCTCCATCCATGATATCATCATGAACAAGGCTGGCTATATGGATTAACTCAACAATAAGCGCTAAATTGATATGTTCAGAGCTAATGGCTCCAGTTGCTCCTCCAGCAAGAAGTGCTAAGAGGGGACGAAGACGCTTCCCACTACTTCCACAAGCATAAGTAATATAATCTTCAATACCCTCAAAAGAGGTTCCTTGCTTGCGGAGCATCTCTTCAATTGTTCCCATCTGTTCGGAGACAAGATCTATCGTAGTAGTAAATGCATCAGTTGCTAAAGAGGAGAGAGAGGGCTTGGCCCATGAGGATGGAATTTTCACGATGTTACTCTCTCTGCTCAAGGAAACATGTCAATTTCATCTTTTCTTATTTGGTAAAAAAAATCTCTGAAAAAGAAAAACAGGGGTAAATCGTAAAAAATTAATGACGATACTTAAGAGTTTGTTGGGAATCACAATTACTCTTTTTTGAAGGAGCGCCTCAAGAGCGACAGAGACCACTTTTTCAGGAGAAGTAATAAAACATGCTCGAGAGCGAGTAGTAAGAGATATAGGCTCTTTAAGCCGAGAGGCTGACTTAAAAAATTCTGTAGGCACTGTTCCAGGAGCAAGCAATGTAACACAGACTCCGTGTTTCCCTTCTTCGAGATGTAATGCCTGAGTGAAGCTTTGAACATAAGCTTTTGAAGCAGCATAGACAGCATGACCCTCTATTGGAAAAAAACCTGATATGGAACCTACTTGAAGGAGAGCACTCGGAGCCTGTTGTCTGAGTGTTGGCAAAAGAAGATGAGTGAGATGAGTGAGTGCCCCAATGTTAAGATCGAGAATCTCTTGGGTGCGTTTCCACGAAGCATCATAAAAATTACCAAGGTTCCCCATGCCAGCATTATTAATCACTAAATTAAGTGGCAACTTTTCCTCCTCAATCCAAGCTGCAAGCCTCTCTCGCTCCTCAGGAAAAGTTAAATCGGATATTTTTAAATGAATTTGCAAGTTGGGATACCTCTCATGGAGTAGATGTGCTAGCTCCTCAAGACGCTCTTTCCTACGAGCTACCAAAATGAGGGTAGAAACAGAAGAGGCAAGCTGACGCGCAAACTCGGCACCAAGTCCAGAGGAGGCTCCTGTAATCAGGACACAGGAGTGATTGAAAGAAAAATTCATAAAAAGGGTAATGGGTAATAAATAGGATTTTTGAATTCTTTTTTTTAATATTTCAATAATGGACCTTCTTTACTAATTGAACCCGAATATTTCATGCTGGTTCGTCGCGAGGCGCTATGAATCGTGATGGTGACAAGGAAGGTGATGGATTGCGACGACGGCTCTATGTTTCATACTGCCCGAGGAAGACTTCAAGATCAACGCAGCATCCATCTGGCTTCCCGGCTTCCGTAGGTGATCGGGATGGAATATCCGGGTTAACTCGCAGCTTTTATACCCGTTCACAGGAACAAATAATAGTTTTTTCATTATTCAGTAATGATCTTTTGATTTTCGATAGATCTTTGAGAGTGGATGCTTGTCCAATAAATTAGGCTCGATACCGCCGAGCTCATCAGGATGATAGAGTTGCATTCCTAAATTAAAAAAAAGGGGAATCATGGGAACCTCTTTTTGCACTAATATAGTTTCTGCCTTACACAAGAGAGCAGATCTTTTTTGAGAGCTCATTTCTAGAGAGGCCTCCTCAAGATCGTGATCATAGAATTGCGAACTCCAACCAGTTCGATTGTTTCCCCCTCCAGTAACAAAGAGCTCAAGAAAGCTATTAGGATCTGCATAATCACCAATCCAATTGGATATAGCGATTCCATAATCTAATCGATTCATGGAACTTAAATAGGTCCTCCATTCACGGCGTTCCAATAAAACAGAAATCCCAAGTTCTTTTTGCCACATAGATTGAAGTTCTACTGCAATTCCTTCATTCATGTCCCCTTCGCTATAGAGATAATTGATTAATGGAAAATTTTTTCCTCCAGGATAACCTGCTTTCGCCAGCAATTGTCTGGCCATGATGGGATCATATCCAAGACCCTCTGGTGACTCGTAACCAGGAATTCCAGGAGGCACAAAACTTTCAGCTAGGGGTTCACCAGCACGAGTAATTTTTTCAGTAAGCCGACGACGATCAATAACCAGTGCAAATGCCTGTCGCACCCGAGGGTCTTGAAATGGGGCTCGCGAGCAGTTCAAGCGCAGGAAGGTAATTCCAAGATAGGGAGAAACATGAAAATCTTTTCTCTTTTTTAAAGCATCAATAAGCGATGAGCTGGGTCTCCCCATAATAAGATCAGCCTGTCCTGCAGCATAGAAATTAAAAGCTACAGTGGCTTGGCTGATGGGTAGTATGTCAATGCTCTTAAGAGCTACATGAGAGGCATCCCAATAGGTGGGATTTTTTTTTAATGTTATTTTATCATT
>JAIPKF010000125.1 GCA_021733705.1 Chthoniobacterales bacterium | reverse complement strand
AGTTGACGCACATGTTTTGCTGCTTCTGGTGTGATTTGGATCATTGTTGTTGGTTTGAAAAGATTATTTAGGAATAAGAAAAAATGAAAACGAGTGCGGGTTCAACATATAGGTAACACTTTTTTAAGCAAAACCGAGAGTTTTATAAACTCACGGAATGTTTTTAAAAAAAACCAAATGGATGTTGCATTAGAATCCCATTTTGAACTGGGGGAGGGCTCTGCTCATAGAACCATCATCGCTCGCCATGCCTCATCTGACTTCCCGGTCTCCTCGTCACGATCAGTATGAGATATCCGGGTTAACCCGCCTATTTCATACTGATTCTGCTGCGGCTTGCGAATACCTGATGGATACTACGTCAGCTTCGAATTGCTCCTCGGGCAGTATGAAACATACAGCCGTCGTCGCAATCCATCACCCTCGTTGACTCGCTCGCTCCCGCTCGTCTCACCCTTTCAGGGCTGCCTAAAGTCAGTCTCCACCGCGGTCTCCCGACCGCCGGTGGTGTCTGCATCAGGATTCGCGGCGCCTCGCGACGAACCAGTATGAAATATGCGGGTTAATCAGACTTCACAGTGCGAAGCGATAATTTTCTCGTTCAAGTACCATCTTTAAAAATAACTATCCCTGATATTTTAAACAACTCTTTACGCTTTAGTCTTGACTCTTTACTCTTCATCCTTATGGGTTCTATTCGTCTTTTAAGTGATCTTGTTGCGAGTCAGGTTGCCGCTGGAGAGGTTGTTGAGCGTCCAGCTTCGGTAGTCAAGGAACTTGTTGAAAACAGTATTGATGCAGGGGCAAAACGTATTGAGGTTGTTTTTGCTGAGGGCGGAATGAAGTTGATTCGAGTTACTGATGATGGGTCTGGAATGGATCGCTCCGATGCCCTTTTGTCTTTAGAGCGCCATGCCACTAGTAAAATTCAAACCTTAGAAGATCTTTCTGTCATTGGAACTCTTGGGTTTCGCGGAGAAGCAGTACCAAGTATTGCCAGTGTTTCTCGCTTTCGCATGAGGACATGTTCGCGTCATGGAGAAGTCGCTGTGGGAACGGAGGTCATTGTTGAGGGTGGAAAAATAGTCGAGGTGCGTGACAGTGCTCAAATCTATGGAACTCAAATTGAGATCAAAGATCTTTTTTTCAATGTACCTGCAAGGCGCAAATTTTTAAAGAGTGAGAAGACGGAAACAGCTCATCTTTTGGAGCAGCTTCAAATCATAGCAGTGGCACATCCTGAGATTGCCTTCACATGCCTCCATAATGAAAAAGAGGTGTTTCGTTTTGGCTCAGGTGATTCTTTAGCAGTCCGTCTTCGTGATCTCTATGGAGTTACTTTTTTAAAAAGCATGATAGAGGTGATCCCAATGGAGGTGGAGGGAATTGTCATTCATGGATTTTTTGCACGTCCTGGCGAGGGGCGCTCAGATCGTTCTCAACAACTTTTTTTTATTAATGGGCGAATGATTCGTAGTCCTTTAATATCAATGGCATTACGTGAAGCATGCGATGGCATTTTACCAAAAGGACTTCATCCCCAGGCCATTCTCTTTTTCCAACTTGATCCTGTAAAAGTCGATTGTAACGTCCACCCTGCAAAACGTGAAGTCCGTTTTCAAGAGGCAGGAAAAGTCCGTGCTGCTGCCTTGCATGTAGCTTCCCAGGTGATGGGAAACTATGCTCGCTCGACAACGCCCTTACCAATCCAAGAAATAGCACGTCCCTATTCCATGACACGATCTGGTTCTTTACGTCCATTTTTGACGTTAGTACAACCAGCTTTGGTTGAAGAGGCCTCTTCTTTTAGCAACATGAGTTCTGAGGAATTGACTCCTCCAAAAAAGTTCAACGAAGGGAGTCATTCTCAGGATGCTGTACCATCATCAGATCTTCAACTATTGTCCGACAAACCGACCTGTCGTTATGTCGGTTCTGTAGCCAAGCGCTACATCATTGTTGAGGAGGGGGATGGTTTTATCCTTATCGAAATTCGAGCTGGACTCGAGCGAATCATCTATGAACCGTTGTTACGTTCTCTCTCCAACGGAATGCTAGAGCGTCAGCAATTACTGCTCTCAGAAATTGTGGAGGTTACCCCTTCAGAATTTGTTTGGATCACGGCTCATCAAGAACTCTTAAACAAAGCAGGCCTAGAAATCGATATTTTTGGAAAGGGGGGTACCAGCCATGGTAGCAAGAGTCTTAAAATTGATGCAGTTCCAGCGTTGCTCAAAGAATTGTCAGCAAAAGAGCTGCTCCATGAGCTCATTGCAGATCTTCAAAGCGAAGAACCTAAGAGAAGCACTCCTGTTGATCAGGGTGTTAGGATCATCGAAGAAGCATTGGCTCGCTCCGTGAGTCGAATGGCAGCTATGGCTACCAAAATACCCCAAGAGGAGGCATCAGCAATGATGCTTCTACGCGATTTGTTGAAATGCGAACTTCCTTATGCTACACCCTCGGGGCGACCGACAATGATTCAGTTTTCAGCTCTTGAATTAAAACGAAAGTTTTGTTGATTCTTATTAGCCCGTATATTCGGGTTAACCCGCATATTTCATACTGGTTCGTCGCGAGGCGCCGCGAATCCTGATGCAGACAAGGAAGGTGATGGATTACGACGACGGCTGTATGTTTCATACTGCCCGAGGAGCAATTCGAAGCTGACGCAGTATCCATCAGGTGTTCGCAAGCCGCAGCGGAATCGGTATGAAATATGCGGGTTAATGCCCCATTGACAAACAGCAGATGTAATACCATCTTTATAAACACTGCGGACATTTCATACCGATCACCTGCAGAAGCTGGAAAGCCAGATGGTTACTGCGTTAGACTCGTTTTTTGACTTAGGTAGTATGTGCACATACAGCCCGGCATCAAAATGCTCGTCTGCCTTACCCCATCAGCCTTTGCGATCTCCTCGTCACGATCCATATGAAATATCCGGGCTAGTGTTGCTTCACTTATTTTATTTTTTCATTTTCAAATATTGTATTCATGAGTACCCAAGAAAAAGTTTTGGTTGTTTCTCGTTCCCTTTTTGACTCAGTAGGATCCTTCCAGGGACTTTGTGCTAACATCGAGGAGTATTTGCCCCTTTTTTTAAAGCCTAGCAATCATTCATTTTTAGCACGTGCGAAGGCAGAAGAGGATCCTGATTTTAAGCAGATTATTCCCTATATTGTGATTACCTGTGGTGAGCGAGTTCTTCACTATCGTCGTGGAGGCGGCTCTGGAGAGAAGCGTCTTTTGAAGAAACGTTCCCTCGGTATTGGTGGGCATATTAACGACAAAGATAGTATAGAAAAAGACTTTGATGCAGCAGCCTATGAACGAGCTTTGAGAAGGGAGCTTGAAGAAGAGTTAGATTTACCTTCTTCCTATAGTGCAACTTCTATCAAGCCTCTTGCATTGCTCAATGATGACTCTAATTCAGTGGGAGCAGTGCATCTCGGCGTTGTTCATCATTGTGTTATTTTTTCTGAGGAAGTCTTTGCTAAGGAAGAAGCGATTGCGGAGTTAGGATTTTTTACACATCAAGAATTACTAGAACAGATTGACGAATTTGAGACATGGTCTCAGATGGTAATTCGAGAGTGGAGTAAGCTGAATGTCTATCTGAAGAAATAGATAGTAAATTTTAAAAAATAGGTTCTAACATTTCTTATTTAGCACGCATATTTCATACTGTTCGTCGCAAGCCGCAGCAGAATCGGTATGAAATACGCGGGTTAGTTCCCAATACTATCGATCATGGTGGTGAGTGGTAAAAAAAGTGCGATAACAATGGTGCCAACAAAGCATGCTAAAAGAAGGATGAGGCACGGTTCCATCAATGCTATGAGTTGTGTGGTACGATCATCAACTTCCTTTTCATAAAGTGTTGCAACCTGCAGGAGCATTTCAGGAAGCTGCCCCGTTTCTTCACCAACCGCAACCATGCTAATCACCATAGGTGGAAAAAGATTGCTGGCTTGAAGTGGGTAAATCATTGAATCACCTGCCTGAAGACTTTGATAAATCATTTTTATTGCTGCTTGAATCGCTAAGTTAGCCGGAATCTTTTGAGCAATACGAAGTGCTTCTAGTGGGGGGACTCGATGGAGCATCAATGTTCCCAAGGTAGTAAAACATTGGGCAATAAAATGTTTTTTTAATAACTTTCCCATGAGAGGAAGTCTTAACAAACTTTGGTCCAAAGAGCAGCGAAGAGTTCTTGAGCGAAGTGCTACTTTTACAGCTAGAAAGAGAATGCAAAGGAATAAGCAAATGATCCAACGATGATCTCGTCCATAACGGCTTGCCGCTAAAATAGCCTGAGTAAGTGATGGAAGGGTCCCTTCGTGGAGAGCCTCTAAGAAAACAGTTTCAAATTTAGGTATAATAAAGAGTGCTAAAAAGAACATCATCATCATCGTAATCACGAAAAGAAGCGCTGGATAAAGGAGGATAGAGATTATTTTATTGCTGATCTTTTGCATCTTCTCTTGAGATTTCATTAAGCTATCAAGAGCAAGCCCAAGCTTTCCGCTCACTTCTCCTGCTCGAACCATATTGAGATAAAGCGAAGAAAATATATATGGGTAGGCAGCAAGGGATTCACTAAAGGTATTGCCGCATTGAATGCTCTCTATGAGCTTACATAGTCTCTTTTTGAAAATACGATTTGATTCCTGTTCAGCCAAGATTTCCAAGCTGCGAAGAAGGGGTAATCCCGATTCAAGAAGAATTGCTAACTGCCTTGTGAAAAGGTGAAGAATAAGACTTGGAATTCTTTTTTGTTGAAGAAAATCGAGTTTCATCACCGTTGCATCTTAGAAGAGATATAGTGGATTTATTCAATGACGCTCTTGGGAGATATCATGAAACGAGTTATTTTTTTTGCCTCTACCATGACAAGAAAGACAAGAATGGAAATAGTAAATCCAATGAGACTTGTAATGACTCGGTCCATGCTCACCTGCAAGTTACTTTCAGGTGAAGGCAGCATTAGGGCAGAATAGGAAAACATCATTGAGAGAGCACGGAATAATATTTTGTGGGAGCTATAATAATTAGCAAGCCACTCTAAAAGTCCAAAGAGGAAGCCTAAGCCAAGGAGGTAGATTGCTAGATCATTGGTGGAAGCAACTACAGCTACAATAAAAGAAATCGAGAGCACAGC
>JAIPKF010000124.1 GCA_021733705.1 Chthoniobacterales bacterium | reverse complement strand
ATATTTCACACTAAATCTATTACGGCTTGTGGAAAGCTCATCATTACTGCGTTGGTCTCGAATCGTGATTTGGGCGGTATGTAGTCATACAGCCCGGCATCACAATCCTTCGCCCGCCTTGTACTAATAAGCTTTGCACAGCGCCTCATGACGATTCAGTATGAAATATCCGGGTTAATCCGCATATTTCACACTGAAAAATTCGTGTTAGTTCCATAAGATACTATAAATTCAATGCGTTTTAATTTTTCTAAAATGAATGGGGCTGGAAACGATTTTATTATGTTTGATAATCGTGAAGGTTATTTTGCATTGAATCATTCAGAGATTGCTCATTTGTGCGATCGTCATCGAGGTGTTGGAGCTGATGGGGTATTGCTACTAGAACTCCCCTTGTGTTCTGAAACCATGGCCCGCATGCGTTATTACAATGCTGATGGTCATGAGGTTGAGATGTGTGGTAATGGAGCTCGTTGCTTTACTCGTTATGTAGCTAACCTTTTCCATCAAACCAGCGGTAAGATTCCTTTTGAAACAGGAGCAGGAATTGTTGTGGGAGAGCTTCTTGGAGATCAGGTGAAAATTTACATGAGCACTCCTCATAGCCTTCAGTTACATCAAGCTCCGGGAGAATATCAAGAAGTTCATAGCATCAATACTGGAGTCCCTCACGTTGTTTTTTTTGTTGAAGATTTAGAGCATACTCCCGTTGTTGAGACTGGAAGAGCTGTACGACATCATTCTCACTTTGCTCCGAGTGGAACTAATGTGAATTTTGTAAAAATATTGGAACCAAATTTACTAGCAATACGTACTTATGAACGTGGTGTTGAGGATGAAACATTGGCATGTGGAACAGGTGTAGTGGCTGCAGCGCTTGTTCACCATCTACTTTCGAATATAGATCCACCTATGAAGGTCCTTGTTCGTGGTGGCGAAACATTAGAAGTCGATTTTATTTCAAAACCATTTATAAATAATTTTCCTCAGTTCAAGGAGGTCTCATTAACTGGACCTGCCAATTTTGTTTTTGAAGGATCCATTGTATTGAATACCCCATGAATGAACACCTCTCTCTTGCAGGAGCTCATACTGCTCTTGTAACTCCTTTTAGCAGCGGCCAGTTTGATGAAGCAACTTTCATAAAACTCATCGAACTCCAAATAAAAGCAGGCATTACCGGAATTGTCCCTGTCGGATCGACGGGAGAGTCGCCTACACTGAGTCATTCAGAGCAGCTTCGTCTCATAGAGCTTGCTGTTAAAACAGCTTCTAAAAAAGTCCTTGTGATTGCTGGAACGGGTTCAAACTCTACTGCAAAAACAATCGAAACCACACAGGAAGCGGAACGTCTTGGTGCAGATGCAGCAATGATTGTCCTTCCTTACTACAATAAGCCATCACCTCAAGGAGTCTATGAGCATTTTAAAGCAATTGCCAATTCTGTAAAAATTCCCATTGTCATCTATGATGCTCCAGGACGCTGCGGAATCTCGCTCACAGCTCCGATCGCACTAAAACTGGCTCTTGATTGTCCCAACATCATTGGTATTAAAGATTGCAATGCCAGCGTGAAGCATATTAAAGAATTACACTCCCTTCTTCCCTCTCATTTTCAACTTCTTTCTGGAGATGATATTTGGACTCTCCCTTTCTTAAGAGTCGGTGCTGTCGGTGTTATTAGTGTTGCTTCCAATCTTCTTCCCTCAGCAATAGTGAAGCTTGTCTCTTCGTTTCAATCAGGAGCATTAGAGAAGGCCCAGGAGCTTCATCAGAGCTTGAGCCCTCTTTTTCAAGATCTCTTTATTGAAACAAACCCTGTTCCTATCAAAACAGCAATGGCCTCATGTGGACTCATTAAAGAAGAGATGCGCTTGCCTCTTGTTGGCTTAACCCAAGAACATCGAGAGATTTTATTAAAGAGATTAGAGAATCACTCCTACCATTTTCAAAAAATAAATGAACTATAAGACACAAATTATTATATATGGAGCTACCGGGAAAATGGGAAAAGCTCTTATAGAGTGCATCGCACACGATGAAAAATTGAACCTTTTAGGGGGACTCGGTCCTCATGATACCATTGACACAATACTGAACGCTTCTGATGTGGTGATCGATTTTACGACCATTGAGGCGACGCTACCGCTTGTCGAAAAATGTGTTGCTGCAAGAAAGCCTCTCGTCATTGGCACGACTGGACATTCAAATGAGGCAAGAGAAAAAATAGAGATTGCTTCAAAGAGCATCCCTCTTATTTTTTCGCCAAATTATAGCATTGGGGTAAATACCCTTTTTTGGCTGACAAAAAAAGCCACTGCTATTTTGGGACCCAGCTACGATGCTGAAATCGTAGAACTACATCACCGTTTTAAAAAGGATGCTCCTAGTGGAACTGCAAGACGTTTAGCAGAGATTGTTGCCGAAGTACGCAATGTCGATTACGAAAAAGAGGTTCATCATGGACGTTGTGGACTTACTGGGGAACGAACCTCCAGTGAAATAGGAATTCATGCTCTTCGTGCAGGAGATGCCATCGGTGAACACACACTGTTTTTGGGAACATTGGGAGAACGATTGGAACTCACCTATCGTGCCTCTTCGCGAGAGGCTTATGCTAAAGGAGCACTACGCGCTGCAGAGTGGCTTTGCAACAAGGAACCAGGGTATTACGATATGGAGGATGTCCTGGGATTATAGCAAAATTGCTTTGACCATAACAGAAAGATCAATGCTAAGACTCAACCTCATGAAATCATTTTCATGAATAAAAAAATGATTCTTTTTTAACTCAACTATTCGCTACTACTGTTCCTAGTAGAGATTCTTATTTTTTTCATGCCTGTTGGTATTGCGCTTGGTTCTAATCTTGGTGAAAGTGAAGAGATTTTTCATCAGACTATTCTTGAGCTTAAAACAATTCATCAAGGAAAAGAGGAGGCTTTCCTCGTTTCTTCTTTTTACACAACAACCCCCGTTGAGTGCCCTCCTCAATCACCCCTTTTTCTTAATGCTGTAGTTCAATTAGAAACAGAAATAGCACCACTCGAATTATTGAGTATTCTTCAATCAATGGAAGTGAAAGCAGGGCGATCTCGTGCACAAGCATATCATGCACCTCGAACACTTGATCTGGATTTGCTCTATCACGATTCATTAGTTACAGTCACAGCTTTATTGGAACTACCTCACCCAAGAATTCGAGATCGTATTTTTGTCTTAAAACCTTTAGTCGAAATTAACCCTAATTTAATTCTGCCTGGTTGGAATCAAACAGCAGAGTCCTATTTACAAATCTTAGAAGCACAAAATATCTGAATGAATAAGAAAAGTTTTTCCGTAATAGATGATTTTTTTACGAACTCTAAGGAGACTCATCACAAAATTGCTTGCCTCACTGCTTACGATTATCCAACGGCACGTTTACTTGAGGAGACAGGAATCGACCTGATTCTTGTTGGAGATTCCCTTGGAATGGTCGTTCTAGGTCATCCCGATACCACACAGGTGACATTAGAAAATATAGAATATCATGTGTCAGCTGTACGCCGTGGTGTTTCTAGTAGCATCTTGCTTGCTGATCTCCCCCTTGGAACTGTTCATGATGTAGAGAGCGCTGTTCAATCTTCTCTAAAACTTCGATCCGCCGGTGCTGATATGGTCAAATTAGAAGGCCCTTTAATACCACAAATTAAGAGTATTGTTGCCTCTGGGATTCCCGTCATGGCACACCTAGGAATGCTCTGCCAACAAATCTTGGTAGAAAAAAAATATCGGATCAAAGGAAAAACTTCCGAAGAGGCCTCGCGTTTGCTTCGAGAAGCCCATGCTGTTGAGGAGGCTGGAGCCAGCGCTCTTGTATTAGAGCTTGTAGCTCCTTCGGTAGCTCAACAAATTACCAGTGAATTAAAAATTCCAACCATCGGTATTGGAAGTGGACCTCATTGTGATGGACAAATACTAGTCTTTTACGACCTTGTCGGCTTACAACCCTGGTTCAGACCCTCTTTCGTAATTCCCAAAGTTGATTTGGCAACCCCTTTTAAAAAAGCAGTGAAAGATTTCATCCACGAGACAAAAATAAAATGAAAAGTTACCTCCAAATGAAATCAGCCTTGGCTCAAAAGATGATGCTTTGGGGGGTGCTTTTAAATATTTTCTTAGGATTATTAAAAAGTATCACCGGGGTGCTGGGGCATTCCAATGTCCTCCTTGCCGATGGTATCGATTCTATGGTTGATGTATTCACTTCCTTGATGACTTGGGGCGCCATGAAGTATGGAACAAAGCCACCAGATCAAGAGCATCCTTATGGTCATGGCAAAGCAGAATCCTTAGCAGCCATTGCTGGAGCACTGATCCTTTTAGCTACTGGCCTTGTTATTACTCTTTTTAGCATCAATAATATTATTGATAGAGGCCACGGAAACCATCCCTATCAACTTAAGAAATACACATTAGTAATTTTAATCATCGCTATTGTAGTAAAGGAGGGATTTTTTCGTCTCATCTTTGCTCACGCAAAAAAAATAGGAAGTACGGCAATGCTTGCTGAGGCATGGCATTATCGATCTGATGTTCTCATTTCCTTAACAGCACTAGTTGGTATTTCGATCTCTTTATTTGGCTCTGCTTCCTATTCCTGTGCGGATGATTGGACTGCACTTTTTGTCTGTTTAATTATTTTTTATAACGCTACGACAATATTACATGCCTCTTTTAGAGAAATTATGGATGCTCAGGTTTCTCATGAATTAGAAAAAACGATCCTAAAGCTTGCATGTGAAGTAGAGGGAGTAAAGAGTGCTGAAAAATGCCGTGTGAGAAAAAGTGGCCTCTCCCTTCTTGCCGATTTGCATATACGCGTAGATGGTCATTTGAGTGTTCTCAAAGGGCACACTATATCTCATCAAGTTAAAGATCATCTTCTTAAATCCAATTTAGCACTCGAAGATATCACCCTTCACCTGGAGCCCCAATAATCGAAATATTTTGCACAGATGAGGTTATTTTTTTTGAAGATGTATTATAGCCTAATTACTCTGACTAAATAGGGGTCTAACCCGCATATTTCATACTGGTTCGTCGCGGGGCGCCGCGAATCCTGATGCAGACAAGGAGGGTGATGGATTGCGACGACGGCTGTATGTTTCATACTGCCCGAGGAGCAATTCGAAGCTGACGCAGTATCCATCAGGTGCTCGCAA
>JAIPKF010000123.1 GCA_021733705.1 Chthoniobacterales bacterium | reverse complement strand
CGGGCTGTATGTGTACATACTGTCCAAATCAAAATGTGAGTCTAACGCAGCATCCATCTGGCTTCCCGGCTTCCGCAGTAGATCGGTATGAAATATCCGGGCTAGAGCATTAGCTCATGCTGCGCTTGTGCGGCATCAACTTTAAAAACACTCTATTCCCCAAATGGAATTGGCTTAGGTGATGGAAGACTCATGACGGGAAGTGCACTTGGAAGGTCCATAGGACCGACAGGTTGAGCACGACGAACCTCTGGATTGACTGGAATCGCTTTTTCAATAGGGATTGTTTTTTTCTTAGAGTTGGATTTTTGTAATTCTGCTGCTCGAGCTAAAGAGGCTTTAGGGTCCGAAATTGCTGTGTTTTCATCGATGGCAATGGCTTTTGCCACGGGAATATTGGAATTATGAGACTTTGGAGCAAGAGGAGGAATGAGTGCCTGATAGGCGTCCGTAGAAGCTAGAAGAGTTGACCCTGTCACTGCTATTGATGGAATGGGAGCAAGATCAATAGCAGAAACAGCACGCGGCCACTCCTCAACTTCAAAATCCTTTGTATATTTATGAGAAGCATTTCCATGAACGTCACAGTCACGGGTTGGTATCTCGGCATCCGTTGCATATTCGGCAACAACTCTGTTTGCTTTATAACAGGCATCTGTTGCTAATAAACCAGAGGAACGACAGATGTGAACTTGATGCAGCGTTGATGGTGGAGTTATCGACTTGGGAGGAAATGTTGTTAGTGAGGCATTCATCACTGCAGCCCAGACAGGCAAAGCGAGGTTTTTTCCAAATGCACCACGATATATCTTTTGTGGTTTATCAAAACCGAGCCAGACACCACATGTAATCTCACTCGAATAGCCGATGAACCAAACATCGGTAAAATCGTAAGAAGTCCCACTCTTACCACCAGAGGGAAAGAGGGGAAGATTCTCATTGTTGATTTCGGAAGCATCCGTATGGTGCAGGGCATCGTCTAAAATAGAGTGTGTTTGAAAAGCGGCCTCAGGTGAAATCACATCGACGCGTCTGAGAGGAGCTTCAAAAAGCAGGGAACCATCGGCATCAGTAATTTTTTTAATTGTATAAAGTTTCTCAGGGCGACTTCCTTCTCCTGGAAATAGGGAATAAGCGAGTGTTAAATCATCGAGTTCCATCTCACTGGATCCAAGATAGGCATTAGAAACCTCACGGACTGGAGAATGAATACCTGCTTTGGTGCAAAATTGCTCTAAAGCATCAGTTCCAGTTAAAAAACCTAAACGCACTACCGCAGCATTTTTTCCTCGCGCTACTGCTTCATGAGAAGTCATGGGACCTTCGTAGACATTATCAACAGACTCCACTCCCCATTCCCCTAAAATACCTGTTTCTCCCCCAATCATGACATAATGATTATCCATACAACTATCATCAACCACCTCTCCTGGAAAAATTCCTTTACTATACGCAGCAGCCGCAACCAGCGGTGTAAAAAGGGTTCCAGGTGGACGTCGGCCTTGTAATGCACGATTATACTCGCTGTGCATGAAATCACGCCCCCCTACCAAAGCTAAAATTCCTCCCGTATGATTATCAATAGTAAGAACAGCCCCTTGCAAGTAGGCAGGTGTTGGAAAGTTAACAAAGCCCCCTCTCGCCACAACCTCCTCTAGCCCACTATAACGCGTATGATATGCAGCATAGGTTTCATGATCATAGCCCTTTGTGAGCTCAATGTGCTCTAGCTCTTGGCGCAATCTATTTTCTGCCACTTGTTGGAGATGTAGATCAAAAGTAGTATCGATACGAACTCCGCCATTCATGGCTCGTTGGTATCCCAAAGCGGCAATAGCTTGCTGTCGCACTAAGTCAATGGCATAAGAAACTTTAAAAGGATTGCTTCTTTTTTGGATACCTAGAGGGAGCTTTAATGCTTCTTGGTACTCTGTTTTGTCAATAGAACCTAATTCCTGCATTCTATTTAAAACAAAATCACGCACTCCAAGCGCTCCTTTTGGATTATTCCAAGGAGAAAGCGCATTAGGGCTTTTAAGTAATCCTGCCAAAAGTGCACTTTCATTGACGTTTAGAGCACTAGCATGCTTTCCAAAGTAACCCATAGCAGCAGCTTCAATACCATAAAATCCGCTTCCAAAATAAACTCTGTTTAAATAGAGCTCCATAATTTTTTCTTTGCTCAAATGACGTTCAATACGATGGGCCAAAAACATTTCTAGAATTTTCCGTTGAATACTTCGCTCGCGAAGATCAAAAGAATTTCGTGCCAATTGTTGTGTTACAGTACTAGCCCCTTGCTTAATGCGCCCTTGTCTGTAGTTGCTGATAGCAGCACGGAGGACTCCAAAATAATCGACTCCATGGTGTTCAAAAAATCGATTGTCCTCCTCAGCCACAATGGCATTCACCATGTTTTTAGGAATTTCTGAATGATGAATTGGCAATCGATTTTGAATAAATATTTTTCCAATCTCTACTCCATTGCGATCATAAATAACACTTGCTGATTCCATCTTTTCAAGCTTTGAAAGATCAAATCCCTCAACCTGATTTGCAAATTTATAGTAGAGGTAACCATAACCAAAAAGACCACTCAGGGTTGCAAATATAAGAAAACTGGCAATTAGAATAAACCACCACCTTTGATACCAAGGTCTCTTCTCAAATTTTTCCCAGCTGTAATAATTCATATTAGTGATATCACTTATAGCAATCGCAACGAGTTAACCCGCATATTTCATGCTGATCGTGACGAGGAGGCCGTAAAGGCTGATGAGGTAAGGCAGACGAGCATTGTGATGCCGGGCTGTAGTGTACATGCTGTCCCAATCACAATGTGAGACTAACACAGTAATAATGAGCTTTCCACAAGACTTAATAGATTGAGTATGAAATATTCGAAAGCTGTCTGTTGGCGAACGTGCACTTACTTCACCATTTTAAAATTTCCTGAAGGCTCACCACTGGTGACAAAGCAACCTACCGGCGGAGGGGTTCGAACCCACACATCCTTGCGGATACCAGATTTTGAGTCTAGCGCGTCTGCCAGTTTCGCCACGCCGGCTTATTTGCGATACAGTTGATAAGACTACTCGTTTAAAATCCATTTATTCAATCTAAATCCCGTTGTTGAAATGGATAAGTTCTACCCTTTACATGAAATAACGGGTTTAAAAAAAACTGGGGGTCATAAGAGCTTTTGTTATCATTGTGTGATGATCTCTTTCTTAGCCCGCATATTTCATACTGGTTCTTCGCGAGGCACCATGAATCCTGATACAGACAACGAAGGTGATGGATTACGACGACGGCTGTATGTTTTATACTGCCCGAGGAGCAATTCGAAGCTGACGCAGTATCCATCAGGTGTTCGCAAGCCGCAGCAGAATCGATATGAAATATGCGGGTTGCCTCACCGTTTTAAAATGTCACTCTTGTTTCTGATTTTTTTTATCAGTAGCGCTACAGGGGCTTCAGTGAGGGAAACAGGCTCTCAACCTTTTTCTGTAGAACAGCGTCTCTCCTATTTGGAAGCGATGCTTCATAATGAAGACCCCTCATTAACAGGAATAGTTTCAGTAGCCGCTCCGTGGCATACTGCTTGGATGATGGTTGCTGCACTTTTAGTTCTTTTCATGGTGCTTCCTGGACTTGCTCTTTTTTATGGTGGGCTTGTTCGTCAAAAAAATGTCCTTTCTATTTTAGCAACCTGCCTAGGCATTGCCGGTCTGGTCATTATTCTTTGGTGGGCTTTTGGCTACAGTTTGGTCTTTGGTCATAATTTTCATTCACCTTTCTTAGGAGGTTCTGAGTATTTTTTCCTTCAAGGGGTCAACTCATTACCCAATACCAATTATGCTTATTGGATCCCTCAAAATATTTTTTGTATCTATGAACTTGCCTTTGCGATCATTACTCCAGCTCTTATTTTTGGAGCAAGTGCAGAGCGAATGAAATTTTCAGCAGTCCTTTTTTATTCCTTTCTCTGGATGTTCTGCATCTATTTTCCCTTAGCCCATATGGTTTGGGGGAGCAATGGACTCCTTAATGGAATCCTCAATCCAGAGGCCTGGATTCCTGCACTTGATTTTGCAGGAGGCACAGTTGTTCATATGTCTTCAGGGTGGTCTGCCTTGGTGCTTTGTATCATTCTTGGAAAACGTTTGGGACATGGAAAGGAACCGATGATGCCTCATAGTCTTGTTTTAACAGTCGTGGGGACCGGTATCCTCTGGATTGGATGGTATGGATTCAACGCAGGAAGTGCTCTCGGAGTCGATAGCATTGCAATGAATGCCTTCATGACAACAACACTGGCGGCAGGAGCAGGCTGCCTGACGTGGCCTACAATAGAATTTTTATTCCGTGGAAAACTCAGCGTTTTGGGATTTTGTTCTGGAGCAGTTGCAGGACTCGTAGCAGTGACTCCAGCATGTGGTTTTATCAATAGCACTGGAGCTATTTGGAGTGGCTTTATTGCTGCAATCGTAACGTACTTTGCCTGCACAACATTAAAGAAAATATTTCATTACGATGATGCACTCGATAGCTTTGGGATTCATGGAGCTGGGGGGACCATAGGGGCGCTCTTAACCGGAATTTTTGCGACAGCAACGGTGAATGCTCATCTCATTTCCCCGATTACTATTAAGAATGGACTGGAGCATGCTTTAAAAAATCAAACCACTTGGTTGATACAAGTAAAAGCACTTGGCATGTGTCTTCTCTACGTAGTTATTGTCAGCCTCGTAATTGCAGCTATTGTTAATGGGATCATCGGTCTGCGTGCCAATCAGGAAGATGAAGCACAAGGACTTGATATCAGTGATCATGGTGAAGAAGGATATATCACGAATGGTTAGCTTGAATGAAACTCCAATATCGATCAACATCTCCACATTCTATGAAAAAAATTGAAGCCATTATTAAGCCTTTTAAAATTGAGGAAGTCAAAGATGCCTTGAACGAAATTGGAATCGAAGGAATGACCGTTAGTGAGGTTAAGGGTTTTGGACGCCAGAAGGGACATACTGAAATTTATCGTGGGAGCGAATATACTGTTGATTTCCTTCCCAAAATGAAAATTGAAATCGTTCTTGCTGATGATGCTGTACAGGGGGCTATCGAGGCCATTATGAAATCCGCAAAAACGGGAAAAATAGGAGATGGAAAAATATTTGTATTCCACGTTGAAAACGCCATTCGTATTCGTACTAATGAAACGGGCGA
>JAIPKF010000122.1 GCA_021733705.1 Chthoniobacterales bacterium | reverse complement strand
TATTTCATACTGATCGTGACGAGGAATCTGCGAAGGCTGATGGGGTAAGGCAGACGAGCATTTTGATGCTGGGCTGTATGTGTACATACTGTCCAAATCAAAATGTGAGTCTAACGCAGCATCCATCTGGCTTCCCGGCCTCCGCAGTAGATTAGTGTGAAATATGCGGGTTAAACCCCCGCTCTTTCTAACAACGATCCAAGCACTTTTTCTGCTTCGAAGTACTCACGAGCAATATCAAGGGCAGCTTGTGAATGTTTTGCATAATCAGCTTGGATGGAGCGTGCAGCTTCTTCAATTTCTTCCATGCTAGAAAATCCAATAAGCCCATAGCCGGTGCCATAAAAATCGCTAAATCCGGTTTCTTGGGTGATGACTGGCCGGCCAGCAGCCAAATAACAAGCACTCCGATCGCTAAACCATCCGGTATGAAGACGAACATATTGGTCCTTAGCACAGGTGAATTCTCCCTTCGAAGAAGAGATATAATGATGATAGCTTTTCCAATGAGTGCTTAAATCATGTGGTAAAACCAATCGCCAGTTGTTGTTTAAGAAAAGCTGCTGTTCCTTTTCCTTTTTGATATCAGTAGCAAGTTCAAAAGTTTCTCCACACTTTTTAGGAGCCTCGACAAATTTTAAAAATTCCAGCGACTTGCTCCAGAGGTAGTTGGATTCATTCCAAAGAATATCTTTCTTGCCACTGGTGGACCAATTGCAAATCGAGGTGTAGCAGGCTTCTTCGGTTGGTGGTAGAGCAGTGGGAGTATTACACCAAAGGGAGGTGACAATGGGTTGACGTGTCGAAAGCCATTTGAAATCGTGTGTTGGAACTACAAAAGAAGGCGTTCCAACATGCTCACCAAAGGTGAAAAGATGTTTATGGTTAGAAAGAAAAGAGATCGTCGCTTGATTTTTTTGATCTATCTTAATTTGCTCTACTCCTGGATCACTTTCAACGTAGAGAAGATGGGGGATAAGACTTAGATCCTCATTCAAATCATGGGAACCACAGATATTAAGAGCAGCATCACATGTACGGTAAAGCTCTAAGAGCTTGGAGTGCTCGATTCCAGTTATTTCCAATGGATCACGGTAGCGTGCACAGTAGGCCCATTTTCCTTCAAAGCCATGTTCTTGGGATAATGCAGTTAATGTTTGAGTCGCATAACTGTAATCATCAGAAATATCAAAGGTTGCAGGATTGTAAGGAAAGCGGGAGGTATCCTCCACGTAAAAGACCTCATGCCCCAGACGCTGAAGTCCTATGATATAGTGGAGGTGCTGCCAGATAACACCTGCAATGGGGCATCCTCCCATAAAACCTAAGACGATAATTTTCTTTTTTTTCATACTGTTATTAGTTTCCCATTGCATTGTACAAACGCGCATAGGTTCCACCTGCGGCTAATAGCTCGGCACCGCTTCCTTGCTCGCAAATCGAACCCTCTTTGAGAACAACAATATGATTGAGTCGATGTACGGTCGAAATACGGTGGGTAACAATTAAGGTTGTGCGGCCTTGCATCAATTCAAAAATTGTTTCCATAATAGTTTTTTCTGTTTCGGGATCGAGAGCGGAAGTTGGTTCATCGAGAAGCAAAAGGGGTGCATTTTTAAGAAAAGCACGGGCAATGCCGATACGTTGGCGTTGGCCCACACTCAAGTGTCCACCACGCTCTCCAACATGCGTTTCAAATCCATGAGGCATTCCCATAATGAAGTCATAGGCCTTGGCTCGTTTTGCTGCTTCGATGATTTCGTCATCAGTGGCTCCTTCGCGTCCATAGGCAATATTTTCATGAATGGTAGAAGAAAAAAGAACAGTTTCTTGAAAGACCATTCCGATTTGTTGACGAACGGAATCTTTTCTTAGGGCGCGAAGATCGTGTCCATCGATACGCACAAGACCGCTACAGGGGTCATAAAATCGTGGAATAAGACTCAATAGAGTACTTTTGCCAGTGCCTGTGCCACCAACGAAAGCAACTGTCTCTCCAGGAGGTATGAGTAAAGTGATGTTTTTTAAAACAGCTTTTGCTGGAGTATAGGAGAAGGAGACATCCGTGAAGCTAATTTCTCCTGTGGTCTGTTTAAGTGGGATTGCTTCCGGAAGATCGATAGTTTCTTCTTTTTCATCCAGAACTTCAAAGCACCGTTGTGCCCCTGCCGCAGCTCCTTCAAGAGCCCATGCAGTGTAGGTGAGTTGTTCAATCGGTTGATATAACATCGTGAGGTAGGAGGCAAACACAAGGAGATCCCCAAGAGAGAGTGTCGAATGTAAGACTTGTAGGGCTCCTACGGCATACATAAGTGAGGTGCCTAAGGCCATGAGTGTTCCAACTACAAGGGCACTTTGGGTGGAGGTGATGTTGAGTCGAAAGTTGGCTTCTAAACTTTGCTTGGCATGATGATGAAATTGATCAACCTCGAAGGCTTCTCTGCCAAAGGATTGAATCATTCTTATGGAGCTCAAACCTTCTTGAGCTGTTGCAAGAAGATCGCTTTCACGCTCCTGAATCGAGGTCGATTCTTTGCGTATACGCTCTGCATAATATCGCATGCTCACTACAAAAAGAGGAAGTACCACTAATGAAATCAGGGTCAGCTTCCAATCCATCTTCACCATGATGATAAAGGCGACAACTAACATGAGGATTGCGCTGAAGATGGTTGAGAATCCTTTGTTATAGATCGTTTGAATCGATTGTGAGTCGTAAGCAACCCGGTAAGAAGAATCACTGCTGCGGCGTGCATCATGATATTTGAGCGGCAATGATTGTAGGCAACTATAGAGATCTGTACGTAATTTTAATGTTCCTTGAAGGCCTATACGAAGCAGAAGCATATTGGTAACAAGGGTGACGAGGCTCGATAATAGCGTGATGATAATGAGTGCTGTTGAGAGAAAAACCACAGCTCCTACCTGTGAAGTCCATCCCAAATAAGTGCTCATAAAAGCTTTTGCTGAGGCCGTTGTTGCCGAGACCTCTGTTGCTAAAATTCCATCGACAATATATTTAAAAGGCCACGGTTTAAACAAATTAAGACCCACTCCGGCAGTCATGAGAAGAATGGAGAGGAGTGTCTTCCAAAAAAACTGGTGAAAATAATGAAAAATACGAAGATAGAGGGCCATGAAAAATCGGATAAAAAATGATTCTGCCTTTTTAAAACCTAAAACTCAAGTGTGACTCATTTTTGATCTCAAATCGTGAATAAAAATGATAGCTTCTCATGAGGAACAGCTGTAAGGATATGCTTTATTTATGCTCTGGATTATTCTTCTCCTTTTAACCATCGGTCGGCTTTTTCTGGCTTGTACGGGTTGCTTGAATGGGACTGAAGCATACCTGCTGCTTTGTGGTCAGCGTCTGGATTGGGGTTTTGTAGAGGGACCGGCTGGTGTTCCTGCATTGATTCGGATGAGTACATGGTTTGCAGGATCATCACTATTAAGCATCAGGCTTTTATCGCCATTCCTTTTATTGCTCGCTTCTTTTGTGCTGTGGAAACTTGCCTTACATCTTTATGGAAGGAGAGTGGCTTTTTGGAGCGTGCTTGCATTTAATATTCTTCCTCTGACAAATGCAGCAGCCCTCATCATGGATGGAACCATAGTTGTAACGACTCTTTGGATAGTGACACTTTCGTGGAGCTGGTTGCTCATAACTAATCATAAAACAGGTCTTCTATCATGGGTTTTTTATGGATTGCTTTTAGGAATGACGACTCAAGTGAGCTACTCGGTGGGATGCTTGTTACTAGTCGTCTTAGCGATCCTTCTTCTAAGAAAAAATAAGTGTGACTGGCTGGGAGTAGCAGTTTCATTGTTATTACTGGCCCTGAGCTGGTTGGGTCCCATTTGGTGGAATATGCATCATGACTGGTTGCAATGGGGTCAGATCACATGGGGTTCTTTTTGGTCCTACAATATTCCTTCCTGGAATATGGTGCGATCTTCTCCATGGTTCTGGCAATTCTTGCTCCTACTATCACTCTCTTTTCTTAGCATGGGTCATTTGCTTTTTTCTTCTGAAAAAAAAGAGCAGAAACAGAATCTCCCATTTTTCATTTTATTAATCGTTCCGTTTTTGTTTTGTCTGGGGGGAGTAGGACATGATAACCCTTCATTCGGATTGCAGCTGGTTCTTTGGGCGATGCTTCTTCCAAGTATAGTTGATTTTTTCCTTAAAAGAGAGTGGAGAGCAAAAAGTGGTTTTGTGCTACTTTCTATAGCAGCAATTTTTTCGGCACTCCAGATTTTGGAAATTGCTCCCGTTATTAACAACACTTCTCCTTGGTCGATTCCAAGCTACCAAGGGGTAGGAGGTGTTCAAAAAGTTGCTGTAGAATTACTCCGTTTACGAGCGCTGGAAAAAGATGCTGCCACTAATCCTAATGTAGCTTCTGCAACTATTTTTATCATTGCTGAAACTCCTGAACTTGCTTCTCTTTTAGGAGCTTTCCTTCCGATTCATTATCCTGAGCTTGAGGGAGCTCCCTCAGTGTTTACGCCAGAATCTCCCTCCTTCTCAAGCCAGTTTCAGCTCTGGCCTCATTATGCAGATGCTATTGCTTCAGGGGTGGTCGATCCTCTCTATACAGAAGAAACAAAAATAAGTCCCTTCCTTGGACACGATGCACTCTATATTACCACAGAGTCCTTTGAAGATCTTCCAGAGACAATCTCGGGTGCCTTTTCTAGTGTTCTTCCGGTAACTGAAGTGATCTTGCAACGAGGCAATCAGTCAGAGCATCTTCATATTTACGAATGCAAAAATTACCAAATGCTTCCATTGTAGTTTTTTTATGTGACAACAATGTGACCTCTTAGACTGAATATTTCATACCGATTAACTGCGAAGACCGGGAAGTCAGATGGTTGCTGCGTTGAGATCGAAGTCTTCCTCGGGCAGTATGAAACATACAGCCGTCGTCGCAATCCATCACCTTCGTTGACTCGCTCGCTCCCGCTCGTCTCGCCCTTTCAGGGCTGCCTAAAGGCAGTCTCCACCGCGGTCTCCCGACAGCCGGTGGTGTCTGCATCAGGATTCGCGGCGCCTCATGACGAACCAGTATGAAATATGCGGGTTAACCCGCATATTTCACACTAATCTACTGCGGAGGCCGGGAAGCCAGATGGATGCTGCGTTAGACTCACATTTTGATTTGGACAGTATGTACACATACAGCCCGGCATCAAAATGCTCGTCTGCCTTACCCCATCAGCCTTC
>JAIPKF010000121.1 GCA_021733705.1 Chthoniobacterales bacterium | reverse complement strand
GTACGATAAAAATGCCACTTTTGTCGGCTCCACAGCTATATTTCAACCTACCTATAACTTTGATCCTGTAGAGACGGCTATTTCTAAAAAAGAATTGGTTCAATTAGTTAATGGATTAACAACGATTCCAGAGGACTTTCGTATCCTTCCTAAAATTAAGAAAAATGTCATTGAGCATCGTCAAAAGATTTTAGAAAAAGGAGGGCCTTATGATTGGGCTTTTGCTGAAATATTAGCTTTTGCTTCTTTATTAGTAGAGGGAACACCTGTGCGTCTTTCAGGACAAGATAGTCGTCGGGGAACATTCAGTCAGCGGCATTCCGTTTTTTACGATGAAGTCACTCGCGAGCGTTTTATTCCCTTGCTGCATTTAGATTCTAATCAAGAGCGTTTCTGCGTTTACAATAGTCCTCTATCGGAGGCTTCTGTGCTTGGATTTGATTATGGCTATTCTATGGATTTCCCTAAAATGCTTTGTATTTGGGAAGCTCAATTTGGTGACTTTGCAAATGGTGCTCAAGTGATCATCGATCAGTTTATTGCTTCCTCTGAGACAAAATGGCTTCGACCCTCGTCTCTGGTGATGCTCTTACCTCACGGTTATGAGGGAATGGGGCCAGAACATTCCAGTGGCCGTCTTGAGAGATTTCTTCAACTTTGTGCAGAGGACAATATACAGATTTGTAACCTTACGACCCCAGCACAATTTTTTCATCTTTTGCGTCGACAGATGCGCAGAACCTTTAGAAAACCGCTTGTTATCATGACTCCCAAGAAACTGCTTCGCTTGGATCAAGCTGTTTCAACAACAAAGGATTTTACTCAGGGGCATTTTCAAGAAGTTCTTTTAGGACCGTTACCCTTAGATCGATCTAAAATAGAACGACTCATTTTTTGTAGTGGTAAAGTTTATTATGATCTTCTGACGTATCAAGAGGCCCATGGACTTAAAGAGAGCACGTTGCTTATTCGGATTGAGCAACTCTATCCATTACATCAAGAGCTTCTGAAACAACTTACTAACCCCCTTATTTCCGATAAAATAGTTCTTGTCTGGTGTCAGGAAGAGCCAGAAAATATGGGGGCTTATCAGTTTATCAAACCTCGTTTAGAATCCCTTTTTGATAAGAAAATAATCTATGCGGGCCGTGAGGCCAGTGCTAGCACTGCTGTTGGGGCACTTTCTGTGCATCATAGTGAACAAAATGCCCTTGTCAAAGAGGCATTTGAGAAATAAGTCATCCAATCTGAAATTTGTTAAATTCTCTTTTTTATGAGTACTCCCATTAAAGTTCCTACTGTTGGCGAATCTATATCCTCTGGAGTTCTCTCTACGTGGCATTTTACAGAAGGGGCCAACGTTTCTGTTGGTGATCTTTTGTTTACCTTGGAAACAGATAAAATTTCTACTGAGGTGACTGCTACAGAGTCAGGTCTTCTCAAGAGGTTTGTTCCAGAGGGAGCAGAAGTAAAAATTGGAGAAGTGGTAGCAGAAATCACACCAGCTTCAACAGAGAATCAAAACACATCTGAAAAAACTCTCCCTCAAAAAGGGGAATTGCAAACCAAAAAAGAAAAAAGTCCTGAGGTAACAATAGCACCAGTAGAACTTCGAGAATCTCAAGATAGTTCCATCTCCAAAAAAATATCTGAACCAACGGAAGCTAAAAGTAGATTAGAAGGAGACGTCACACGACGTAAGTTGACCCCTCTACGAAGAAAAATTGCTGCACAATTAGTCTCGGCACAACAAACGGCAGCTATCTTGACGACATTTAATGAGGTAGATATGTCTTCAATCATGCATTTACGCAAAGAGATCCAGGTGTCCTTTCAAAAGAAATATGGTGTTAAACTTGGCTTGATGTCTTTTTTTATTAAAGCAGTGGTTCAAGCTCTGCAAGCAGTACCAAGTATCAATGCTCGATTAGATGAGGAGGAGCTTGTTGAAAATCACTACTATGATATTGGTGTTGCTGTTGGTACTGAAAAAGGATTGTTAGTACCTGTCTTGCGTCATTGTGAAAGAGAATCACTTGCAGGTCTTGAAGAGCAACTTGTTAACTATGCAAAAAAAGCTCGTGAAGGGAAAATAACATTAGCTGATTTACAAGGGGGTGTTTTCACCATCTCAAATGGTGGTGTCTATGGATCGCTACTCAGTACCCCCATCCTCAATCCTCCGCAAAGTGGTATTCTCGGCATGCACACCATTCAAGAACGTCCTGTAGCAGTGAATGGGCAAGTTGTGATTCGCCCCATGATGTACTTAGCTTTGAGTTATGATCATCGCTTAGTCGATGGAAAAGAGGCTGTGACTTTTCTAACTAAAGTCAAAGAGGTTGTAGAAAATCCATTGCACCTTTTCATCGAATAAATTTTTCATGGTCGTTGCAGTCACTTGTGGTCCTAGTTGTGAACCGATCGATCAGGTTCGCTTTTTGAGCAACACCTCTACAGGGGAACTTGGAGCTCTTCTTACGTATGCACTTCAAGAACATGGTTTCGACGTAATCTGTTTACGAAGCAGGTTGGCCACTTTTCCTATAGATTCCTCTGCAGTTCAGGTTATTCCTTTTTCAACTAACACTCAACTAGCTCATTCCCTTCAACAACTCTCGAGGAACACTCCTCTCTTAGCACTTTTTCATACAGCAGCTCTATGTGATTACCGAGTCCAAAAAATCACAAATCAAAAGAGAGAAGTGATCTCATCTGGAAAAATTTCTACTAATTTAGGAACGATAACAATGACTTTAGAACCGACACTAAAAGTGATTAGTATGCTTCGTACTTGGTTTCCTGAAACTTTTCTTATTGGTTGGAAATACGAAGTTGAAGGCAATAAGAAAGAGGCAATCTCTAAAGCAGAGCAACAAATTAAGAAATATCATCTTGATGCAGCTGTTGCCAATGGGCCTGCTTTAGAAAATAATTTTGAATTTATCTCGAGCAAGGGAGTGAGAGCTGATCTACGTTCTAAGAGAATGCTGGCCTCTTTTTTGGCAACCTGGATCAAGGAGATGATCGCTAAAAAATAATTTTGTAGTAGAGTTTTTGATATGTTTACTGGAATTATTCAAAGCATTGCTACTATTGCTCACATTGAAGATCAACAGGGTCTTCGTACATTCGCAATCGATTTTGAAAAAGGTTTTTGTGAGGAACTCTCTGTGGGTTCCAGTATCTCTGTAGATGGAGTCTGTTTAACGGTGACAGAATTAATAAATTCTTGTCGAGTTCATTTTGATATCATGTTGCCAACGTTAAAGACCACCACACTCCAAAATGCTTTAATAGGAATGAAAGTGAATGTCGAGCGAGCGACTAAGGAGGGAGCTGAAATTGGAGGTCATCCTCTCTCAGGCCATATCGATTTCTATGGAAAGATTATTGCGATTCAAAATCCTGAAAATAACCATGCTCTAACTATTGAAATCCCCTCAATGTGGATGCGTTATATTTTTAACAAGGGATATATTGCCCTCAACGGTACAAGCCTTACCATGAGTGAGGTAAATAAGCAGAAAGGGACATTTGAAGTCTGGTTGATCCCTGAAACGCTGCGCAGAACAACATTTGTTCAAAAAAAAATCGATGATCTTGTTAATATCGAAATTGATCGTAACACTCAGGTCATTGTAGACACTGTCAGATCAGCCATAGAAGAGCAGTTTAGTCTTCTGCGCGCAGGTGGGGGAGCAGCAAGAATCAACGCATGATTATATTGTTGGAACAGCAGCCAAAAGTGTTTGTGTGTAAGGGTGCTCTGGATGCTCGAGCACATGATGGGCAGAACCTGATTCCACAATTTTTCCGTGATGCAAAACAAGAACTGAGTCACTAATATGTTTTATAACTGCAAGATCATGACCAATAAAAAGCATCGTGAGTCCTAGTTCTTCTTGTAGGTCCTGCAAAAGGTTAATGATTTGTGCTTGAACACTAACATCGAGGGCACTAACTGGCTCATCACAAATGAGAAGTTCAGGTTCCACTGCGAGAGCCCTTGCAATACTAATACGTTGGCGTTGACCTCCACTGAACTCATGGGGATAGCGCTGCATCATTTCCGGATTTAGACCTACTTTAACGAGCAAATGAGCAACACGCTCTTGACGTTCTGATCGAGACATTTTGACAAAGTGAATTTCAAATGCTTCTGCAATCATGCTTCCAATAGTAAGTTTAGGATTAAGTGAACTATGAGGATCCTGAAAAACCATTTGAATTTTTTTTCTCCAAGGATGGAATATTGACTCGTTCATCGCACCAATATTTTGACCTTTGTAGAGAATTATCCCTGAAGTTTGTTTGATCAACTTGACAAGGGTCCTTCCAATGGTCGTTTTGCCACTCCCACTTTCTCCAAGCAATCCTACTGTTGTTCCTTGAGGAATCGTAAAGCTGACATCATCTACAGCTCGTATTTCACTATGTTGACGATGCAAAATTCCTTTAAAAATAGGAAAATAAACCTTGAGGTTCTTTACCTCTAACAGGATTGAGGAATCTGAAGGCATGGAGTGATATTAATAAAGTTGCTTATTCATTCTCCTTTTCTGAAAGGATTTCAATAAACTCTGTTGGAGAGGCAGCGAGGATAAGTTTTTCCAATGAGTAAGAATCGTGACAGACCCGAGCTATAGAGCCCATCACTCGAAGGTACTCCTTATTGAGTGTATGGGGGATAGCGATTACAAAAATCAAATGAATCAACTCATTCACACTATCAAAAGAAACTCCATGATGACTTCTTCCAACAGCAATCACTAAATCTCGGACACTATCAGTACGTCCATGGAACAGCATGGCAACTGTTTTTTTATTACACGAGAGGGGAAATGGAGAAGGGGCAAGCATCGAATTCAATAAGGAACTCCAGTCCGAGACACGTTCATCATCTTTCAAATGTTCTAAAATTTCTTCTAAAACAGATTCTTGTTTTTCTGAATTAAGTGAAAGGAATAAGGAATGCGGAAGTAAAAATAATGAAAGGTCAGACATGGAAAATAGTATTACTGGCAGCGTGCTTGGGACTTAGCATTTTTAAGATTGCTTCCAGTCCATTGAAGTTTTTGGCATAAAACTTCTGCAAAAGTTGTTTCTGGAAGCATGGCAAGCGGAAGCTTTTGTTTAGCCGTAGATAGAAGGAGACTCTCTTCATGTTGGTGAAGTCTGGCTTCACTTCCATCAAGGCTCATAAACACCTCTTGTAATCCAGTTGATTGAATGGTGATGTTGCTTTGA